>DATMPC010000021.1 GCA_035567895.1 Terriglobales bacterium
TCGCACTCCGTCACCCGGATGAGGTTTTCGGTAGCGACACCCCGTCCTCGGCTGACTTCTTCATCAATACATCCGGGTTGGGTCTTGACCAAAGACAACTACTTCAAGACCGACGCGCCCAGAAGATTCCGTAGTCGATCATGCCGAGTCTTAGGGCATCGAACGACTTGAGCACGTGTTCATGAACGTTGTTCAGGCCAGCGCCCGTGCGCCATTTGACGAATTGCTGGTACCCCGCGAACACAGGAGGTATACCGGTTAGAAACAGGAAGGGCCTGCAGTATCGTTCGAAGATGTCCAGGTTATATTTCGTGGCGATTTCCGTCTCGCAAAGCTTGAACCCCGCCTTAGCAATCTCTGCTTGATAACTCTTGAAGGTCTGCAGGTTGGGCACGTCCCATGCCCGCAGAAACTCGTCGTAGATGCGGCGACTCTTGGCGGATTTATTTGCGCGCCAGTCCGAGACGAGTAGATCGGCAAATGCAAAGGCTCCCCCCGGTTTGAGCACGCGCGCGGCCTCCCTCAAGAAAGCAGGTTTGTTCCTAAAGTGCGCCGGAGATTCGATTGACCATGCGATCGAAAACGATTTGCTCCTGATAGGCAAGGCATCGGCGTTACCCGCAAGGAACCGGACTTTCGGCCATGTCGTCTTCTCCTTACTGTTGCGAGTCGCGCGACGAACATTGTAAGGCGTGAAGTCGACCCCCAAGACCTCAAGGCCGTACTTTTGGTGCGCGTAAATAGCCGGCCCGCCGCGGCCGGACGCTATGTCCAGCAATCTCGAGTCGTCGCGATATTTGCCAGTTGCCCGAAGTTTGAGCAGACCCGTTGCCACTCGATCGATTAGTCGTTCGTGGGCGGCGGGAGAGTCATGCTTCTGCCTCGGCTTTGAGTATCCGATGTTGAGGTAGGAGCTGAAGTCAGCCCATTGAGTCAGGTAGCGATATAGATCGGAGTGCGAATTCGCGTTGCTGTATTGATCGCGAACATCGTCGGGTTTCCAGTCAGTGTTTTTTACGGCCGAGGCATCTGAGCGCGTGAAGTTGGCCCGATTCTCTCGCAAAGGTGTCATTTTGGTTTCGTCGTAGGTGGCTCTGTCAGGGTATCAGGAATTTTGAATGGCGCTCGATTGCCACCTCGTTGCATTTCGGGAAATTGCTTCGCCATTGTACGGAACAGCCATTCCGCGGCAATTCGAACCGGCGGAAATTCATCGACGCTCTCGGGGTTCAGATGCTCCAGACCCATCGATCCCTTCATGAGCTGCAGACCCGCATTGTCGATCCAGTCGACATTGATTCCAAGGACGTTGGCTAGATTTTTTCCGTAGCGATGGAGCCCAGCGGCAGCTCTCATAGCTTGCAAGCCAAGGTTGTCGGCGAAGCCGAGATCGATATCGAGTGTGCGGGCCATTTTCGCTCCGATGAGCTCTCGAGTTAGAATCCTGGGTATTCGGTTTAACGGTGCGAGCGTCTTCGGCACGAAACCCTCTAGATAGTCGAGCAGCGCTTTCTCGAGTGCGCGACCCTGCGGCGTCTCACCCACGGCCGGCGGCCAGACAGCTGAATACATCTCTTCTGCTTCGTCCATCGTCGGTTCCGGATCGGTTAGAAGAAGATCAGGGTTTACGCCCATTATCCGGGCGATACTGTTCCAACGATACAAGTAGGCTTTCTCCTGCGTCGGCGACAGATCGATGCCAAGCTTTCTGAGGCTGCGAAGAACAATGTAGGAGAAGCTGAGGATCGCCATGCTCATCGAGACCTGGTGAATAGGAATTCCCAGTTCTGCAGGCCAGGTCATCTGCCGCAAAACGTCCCCCAGGTTTCGCTGCGTGTTATCGACTGCGTTAGCATCAGGGGGTTGCAGAATAAGATGGCGAATTGCGGCGTGCATCAAGCGTACCTTCTGCGCCGCACGAATACCCACGCCGTCAGGCTTCTTCAAGCCGTTCTCAGTCATCACGTCTACAACGAACAGACTCGTCTCGGCGAGCCGCCGGTGGACATGCGCTTGTAACTGTTGAGTGGTAGCCAGAACTCGCGAAGCGTACGTCGTCGCATAAGCCTCAGGCAGGCTGGCACATCCTAGAATTGAAAAGGCCACCATCCCGTATTTGTTGAAAACCTCTTCGCTAGTTTTAAGGAGACCTCCCTTCAACGCTACTGGTAGTTGTGCAACACTTTTTTCCAAATAGTCTGACAACACTTTGGAGATGTGTTTAGCCGCCTGAACGCGGTCGCTTTTCTGGGGATACTTTTGAGTGTCCACAAAAGAAGGATGGATCCCCTTTTCGTTCTCAAGGCCGTTTATATCAGTGTTGCGGATAAGACCGCTCAATATGCTGCTAACTTGGCCGAGACCATGTTCTTTATGGATAGCTTTGATGGTCTTGTCGGCAAGATCATCGCCGAGCTGGAACATCATCTTTTGAAAAGCAGGTTCTCGGATGCGATCATTCATTTTGCAAGTCCCCTTAGCCGGCGCGTGACTGTTCGAGCAGCGCCCGGGCGTCCTTAAGATCAGGCGTTTCAAACCCTTCGGTGAATGATCCGTAGACATTGGCCAGCGACGACCGGGCCTTGCTATCGCCGCGCCGCGTCAACTTCAAACGAAGCAGACTGCTTGCCGAACGCAACTCCCAGGACCTCGCACCCTGACGGCGAGCGACGTCCATTCCTTGCAGGAAAGCGGCTTCTGCGCCTTCTTCATCTCTTTGAGACTGACACAGCAGCAGTTCGCCTCTCAACCGATGCAATTCGGCTTCGTAGTATTCCTCGTTGGTGGTGTGTACTTCGGCCAGTGCGAGGTCGAGAACTGTCAGACCCTCTTCGGCCCGGCCCGACCTGCCCAGAGCGTCAGCGAGTAGCCCGAGTTGATGGGGCCGCGTCGACTGTGCTCCCAGAGTTCGCCAAGCATCAGTCGCGCCGCGCAGAAGTGCGACGCTGCCCTCCAAGTCATTCGATTGGCCAAGCGCCCAACCAAGAGTGTAGTTCGCAGCCAACGACCATATTGGAAATCCATGCGTGGAAGAAAACGCGATTCCCTCCTCGGCCAACTGCTTCGCGGTTTCGACGTTGCGGCAGAACTGATGAAGCGTCGCGGAACACGCGAGAGCGTACGCAAGCGTGTGGCTATGCCCCAGCTGGCGTGCATGTTTAAGCAACTCGCCGCATTTTGCGAGCGCCTGGTCGGGATAACCCTGTATCCATAACGTCCATGCTAGAAAAGTAAGACTTCCAACTGCGGGATCCTGTCCATAAACGTGAGCGTGGCCCCGATGCTTTTCGATGTCGTATATTTCCAGAGCTCTCTCGCAATGCACACGGGCCGACTCGAAATTGCCCATATAAAAAATACTCATGCTATGCGACGCATGCGCTTCCAGAAGAAGGTCGGTATCGTTTTGGTGTTCAGCTAGGTTGAGTAGCTGTTGTCCTATCTCAGTAGAATTCTTGAACTGGCTGCGGACCAGGTAGTACGCCCACAATCCCCAAAGAACAGGCGAAAGCTGGGGCGGCGAACCAAGTTGCTTGCACAATTCGTGCGCCCGCTCGTAGGCGCGCTGTACGTCCGGAGCGCTATAGCCTTTCGCGAAGATCAGAGCCATACCCAGGCTGGCTTGTAGCATCAGCTCCTGTTGCAGATTTTCAGGAGTGCGAGACGCGCCTTGCAGGAGTTCCAAGCCCTTGGTGAGATGCGCGATCGCCTCCAGGTTGGCCGAACGTGTCATCGCCTGTCTCGCAGCCACGGCCAGATACTGAACTGTTCGATTCGAGTCTGCCGCTGCACCCGCCTGCCAAAGGTGATGCGCTAGCTCTTCGGCGTAGTCCTCCACAGATTTCGAATAGATCCGCTCGATGGCGTCGGCTACGTCCAGATGTAACCTTTGACGTCGCGGCAAAGATATTCCACTTACGACCGCCTGACGGATTAGCTCATGTGAAAATCTGAACCGAGCCTGCGGATATTCCAAGGTTGAGGATATCAAACCAGTTCTTTCCAACTCCTCAACGTGGTCGAGGAGCCGATCAGCTTCTGTGTGGGTAGAGGCTTCCAGGAGTTCGAACGTGAAGGAACGGCCAATTACCGCCGCCGAGTTTAGAATTTTTCGCGTTTCATCGCCGAGCCGTGCAAGCCGCCTGCTGATGACGAGTCGAAGGCTGTGCGGCACGTTAATCTCGCTCAGTTTCGGGTCTTCACGAAACTCTCCCGAGGAATCGATCAGCTTCCCTTGCTCCACCAGGTGGCGAAACAGCTCCTCGATGAAGAAGGGGTTGCCCTCAGTATTCAGATAGAAAAATTTCACCACCGATTCAGGCGGCCGCTGCCCGCTGAGCGCACACAGCATCTCAGCGACCGCGTCCTTCGGAAGACCCCCCAGCGTTATGCGTTCGACCAGACGTTGCTGCATCAATTGTTCGAGGGTCTTGATAAACTGGCCTGCCGGGTCCAGCTCAGAGTCGCGATAAGTGCCGACGACCAGAACCGGTATCTTTGGAATCAGTTGCGCCAGGTGATTCAATAGCAGCAATGTTCCCTCATCGGCCCACTGCAGATCGTCCAAAAGGAACAGCACAGGCGTGTTGCGAGCGACGCGCGCGACCAGTTCATTAACTGCGCCAAACAGAATTCTGCGTGATTGTTCGGGCGGGAGCTCCATTGGCGGGGGAATATCCGGAAACTGCCGTCGCAACTGCGGTAAGAGTCGAGCCATCTCAGGAGCGTCGTTGCCCAACGCCTGGCGGAACGTCAGCTGGTCCGGCGTTTGCGCGATCGCCGCTTCCAAGATTTCGACAAACGGTATGAAGGGCACTGGATCGTCGCGATCGTAGCAACTACCTACCAACGTCAGCATTCCTCGATGTGAAGCGTTTCTGCCGACCTCCGCTGCGATACGTGTTTTTCCGACGCCTGCGGCGCCTCCGATAAGCACTATCTTTCCGGTGCCATTGAGCGCTTGCTCGAGAGCGCGAGCGAGGGTGGTGCTTTCCGCTTCTCGTCCTACGAAGGCGGTTCCTTCTGTGAACGCGCGCAGGAAGCTGGACTCGTGCTGTGAGAAAAGCAGTTCAGACGCGGCCGCTTCGTCCTGAGGGCTGGGGCTTCCCAGGGAGAATTGCCATGAGACGCGGGTGCGCGGATCGGGAACACAGGAGCAAAACGAGCCGGTTTTGATCGAGCGCTCGAGTAGCTCGCCCATCGCCTCGTGCCGCTCGGAAATCTTCTGAATCGCGGCCTTAATCGCGCGAGTAACGTTGAGTCGCGCGCGTTCAGCGGCAGAGCCTGCCCGCCGGTCGCGGCCACCTCTTCCCACCGCGCGGGTGAGCTCGCGCGTCAGGAACTCAATGTCAGACTCAATCTGTTCGGCGCGCTCGTGGTTGCCGCGCTCGCGCAGGTCTTCGAGCTGTTCGTTCAGTTGGAGCAGCTTGCGCTTGTAGTCTTGCTTAGCCTTCGCATCCAGCATCTCACCGGCGTCACCGGTCAGCCCCCGACGAAAGGTAACACCGATATCAAGTGAACTCTCGTGCTTTTCGACGCGTTCACTTTCGGAGGTGATGCTTGTGTCAGCACCGCCTAGGAGGTCGAGCGCGTGAAATTCCTCGCCTGGATGCTGCAGTAAGCGCTGAATGCAACTGAGACCCTTGATGTCTTTAAGCGGAAAGGTGGCGCCGCCATAACCGAGCGTCCAGTACTCGCCGCTTACCGCAAAAATGCCGGTCTCCGTGGCGGGCTTACCGAGCGACTCGGCACCCCTCTTGCCGCTACCCAACTTTTCTTCAGTCGTTGTCAGAATTCGCCCTCCGGCAAACCAACCTTCGACTGGAAGTTCGGTAAGCCCGACTTCGGTCCAGACTCGCGCCGCCCCTCTCTAACTATGCTTGCGTCGAGAGGCGACCCTACCACTCGGTCAAGTTAGTGTAAATCTACTTCGTCCTGTTGAAAAGCGCATAAATCAGCGTTACCGGCGCCGCTGCGGTTCTTCAATAGTCTTCACGTTTACATGCGCTTTGCCTCTTCGCGTGATCATGGTTCAAGCCGGATGAACAGTGGTTCAGCCGACTATGACGCCTTGAGTATTGAGAGACTCGACTCTCAGGAGGCAACGGTCATGGATATGAAGAACGTCGGACGAGTGGTTGGTCGATTTGCGATGGCAGCCGGACTCGCGCTCGCACTCAATGCGTGCTCGATGTCGGCTGAGGATCCGCCGAGGGCGATGTACGGGACGATTGCGTGGAGCGACGCGTGGCAAAGAACCTGCGGTGACCTTGATCCCGCGGTCGGGCCGAAGCATCCCGGCTATGAGCATCTGAATAACGATTGCGCCCAGTACGAAGTGGCGCAGCGGATGCACAGCTACCAGCCGGAAGTCGCGGTCAACGAGGAACGATGAAGGCAGACCCCTTGGACTCGACCTTCCACTCCAACATAACGGCTGCGGCGGAGCAGACCCACCGCAGCCGTTCATTTATCAATCCGACCTCGTATTAAGTGTTTTATGACGGTGGCGTACATCGTCCTGTAGCTAGTCAGGCTCGCACTCAATGCGCGGGGACTTTACCAGAGGGAGCCCCAGGCCGCAACTTGGCGATCTCCGAGATCGTAGCGGACACTTTGGAGGACATGAACCTGAAGCTGCCGCCGACGCAGGTGGACATTGCGGAAATTCGCCGCAAGTATCACGTCGCAGCCGAGCAGCAGGTACAGCGAGGACACTAGCGAAGAAGAAGTAACAGGACGATGCACTGCCTGAATACGAGAATCAAGCAACAAACTCACGAACTCCAAATTGTCAATCTTCGCTCGGAGCAAGCAGTCGGCCAGCCGATGGGCATCCTCCACTTCAATGGAGAATGTAAAATCTGCTTTTCCTCATACTGGCAGGATGGGCCGTCAGCCTTTCCTGATGGATGGAAACTGAAGCCCGCGACTTGCGATTGCGGCTCGCTTTAGGACAACTGGCATGGGTTGTTGTGGGTTCTCTCGTGATGAATGGAATTGAAGCTCGCGACTCGCGATAGCGGCTCGCCTTCGGACCTGCGCGTAGTAGCGACCATATCATATGCGGCTATTTCAAGATTAGCGATTTACTTGATGTACTTACGCGCCAAGCTAAGGAGGCTTGCAACACCAAGAAGCGGGGGCACCAATACGGATGAATGCGTTTTTGGAATGGGTCACTACACCTACATACCGGGTTGGGCAGACAATTACGTGCTGGTCGGAGCTGATCAATTCTTCTAGCGCAACCAGTATTTATGGGTGGCATACCACAGTCCTATAAGGATGAGAAAAGCTACCCGCTGACGGCGAAGAACGTGCAGCTGATGACGGAGGGCGAGGTTTTCTAGTTCCACAACCGCCCGACTACGGAGTCGGCTGGCAAGCATAGAGACGATGGATCGCTCGAGTTTAAGCATGCCGGTCACACTACGGCGGTGGTTCATGGCGTGATCTTCACCTGACGGCGCAGATAGTCCCACGCTTTGAGCGGCAGATTCAGCGCCGGCTCTGTCTTGCGAAAACTCTGCTGGCAGATATCCAGTCGGCGCAGCAGCGCCGGTAGATAGATCGCGCCCTGTTCGATCACGCCGCCTTATAGCTTAGGGAACTTTTCGAAGATTCCTCGAGCACGTCGAAGCCGTTCCTGCTCCATCCGCTGTCTCGCCAATTCCT
>DATMPC010000022.1 GCA_035567895.1 Terriglobales bacterium
TGACCCGTTCGGGCCGAGATTGATAAGCGCGGCCGAGAAGCCGACCTGCTTCGGGGGAGTACCACCATCGGTCCAGCCCGCCGAATTGTAAGCGACTTCAGCGGTAACGATGGTGCGCATGGAACCAACAGCCGAAGCCTCATTGGCCGCAATCTTGGCGCGCAGCAGGTTAGGAATTGCGATAGCCGCGATGATCAGAATGATCGCCACGACGATCAGAAGTTCAATCAGCGAGAAACCTTTCTGTTTCTTCATTTTTGCTCCTTTAGGGTGGCCAGCAAGGCCGTAACTACGTTCTTCCTAGCGGGCAACCCCGCTGGTTGACAACGTCTATAGTCGCAACCGGTGTACCACTCCCGCGACGCGCACCAGCATCGCAATTACTCAACAAAATCAATGAGTTACAGGAAACCATACCAGGAAACCCTTTGCCTGGCCGGTCTTAAGCCGTGCGATTCTGACAGATTGTGTCAAGTCAAGCGGACGGAATTTGTCAGTTGGAACCCTGATATTCTCCCATAGCCCAAGGCCTGCCGTCTTGAGCGATCGAAGCTCCCAGCCCTCTACAGGCAGGATTGTGGAAGGCCGAACAGCCCTATTCCTGATTCGTCAAGACTCGAATTGGCTCGCTTGAGTACCTCATCCTCAACATGCCCGAGTTACTTCCGTTATCCCGCCTTGCATCTTGAACTTGATACTCCGCTGAGAATCACTCGACTATGAAACGCTAGCAGCAACATTCCGAATAAAGTGAGTTCCACGTTGAGCGCTACGTCTATCCCCGCACTCGAGCGGATGGCAGAACCTAAATCCAGCCGGTTCCAAGCCTGGTTTCAGTGGTTTATGCAGCCTGCAGTTCTGATTCGAATCGTACTGTATGCGACTACTCTGATCTACCTTCGTAGCGTTCTGTTTGACTATGTTTACGACGACTCCGCTCTCATCACACTGAACCCCTGGATGGAATCCTGGAAGCAGGTTCCAGAGCTCTTTACCCATTCATTTTGGGGGTTCCTGGATGTCCCACGAGCGATCGATTTCTATCGACCTCTCGTGTCTCTGGTCTTCATGACGATCCTTCACCTGTTAGGGCCGGCACCGGGATGGTTTCACCTGGTAGCTGCGGGGCTCCACATTGCTGCGACTTATCTCGTTTACCGGCTTGCGTGCGAGACCACAGAGAATAAAATTGTCGCGGCAATTGCAGCAGGTTTTTTCGGACTTCACCCAACCAAAGTTGAAACCGCAGCTTGGATCTCCGGCATTAGCGATTCTCTTTCAGTTGTCTTCTTCCTCGGTTCCATAATCTCGTACTTCAAAGCACGGAAAAACGTGGAGCATAGGCTCAAGTATCAATGGACTTCCAATGTACTGTTGCTCTTGGCTTTGTTCTCCAAAGAAGCCGCAGTATTCGCTCCAGTTCTGATCGCTATATACGAATTCAGCTCCACAAACTCCCGCTTTCGCGATCGCTGCGTGGCCAGTCTTCGAGCCGCGTTGCCTTTCCTCACCGTGACTACCCTTGCCCTCCTTGCCAGAAAGGCACTGATACATAATGAACTCGACCTGGGCCTTCTGCAGAAAATACCTCTCAAAGCCACAGTCCTCACCGCGCCAAAAGCAATCCTTTGGTACCTGCTTAAACAGTTATGGCCGGGCGAACTTAGTGTGCAATATCCGATTATGCTGGTACGCACATTTTCGTTTCGGCAGTTCGTATTACCGCTTGTCCTTACATTGGCAGTTACCACAGCCATCGTGTGGGCTGTTCGAAAGAGACCGACGGGAATCTTCTTCGCAAGCTGGTTCGTGCTGATGCTCGCTCCCGTAATCGTCTACTTCATTACTTTGCAAGAACATGATCGATACTCTTATTTACCTTCCGTTGCTTCGAGTATTGGTATCGCGTATTTATTGGAGCGTCTGCGGGTCTTTAGTGCGAAGGTCCATGCAGCAGTTATCCTCATCGTCTTTGCGGTAATGTCAGTACTGACCGTCACCTATGAATCTTATTGGGACAACGACATTAAGCTATTTGAGCGGGCTGTACGAATCGCTCCCGACAACTGGAATGCGCAAAACTATCTTGCAGGCGCCTATGTTGTCTTCGGACAACGGGAAAAAGCGGAAGCTTTTGCTCGCAGCGTAATCAATAGAGATCGCGGCCCGAATAGTTGGTACCTGCTTGGCGACGTCTTCCTTGCCGAATGCAAGTACGAAGAGGCGCGCGAGGCCATACAAACGGGCTACAACCTTGAGAGGGAACACCACCTGGTGGCCAACCTTGCGTTAGCGAATGTGGATTTGCGTCTCGGCAGAAATGAAGAGGCAGTTCAGATTTACCAAGAACAACTCAAGCGATTTCCAAACAGGGCCTTTCTTCATGGCCATCTTGCAACCGCGCTCAAAGCTATGGGCAGGTCGGAAGAAGCCCAACGAGAATTAGCGATTCAGAAGAGTTTGAACAAACATTAGTTTTACACACTTAAACAAATAACTCTCAAGACTTCGACGAAGAAATACAAACATGATTGTTAGCACTACAACTCTCAGAGATTCTTCTGGTGGGCCCCAGATTTCTGCGGCGCGCATTGCATTTGGGATCTTCCTTATTGTGCTAGCTATCTATGTCGTCTCCAGCCCTGGCCGTATCGACATCATTGACGGACAGGCTCGGTTCGATGTGGCCTATAACTGGCTGCATTCGGGACAGCCTCTCCTGACAGATCCATGGATAAAGCCTCGGATGGCAGTCCCGGGCCGCCACAAGCTTCCATATTCCTATTATGGGGCGCCCGCCTCTGTACTCCCGATGCCGCTCATGGCGATAGGCGCCTTGTACGACAAAGATATGGGCGTCGGAGCAAGCCAGTTTTTGTTCTCTCTAACCTCTCCAATACTCGGAGCCACAATCTGTACTGTGTTGTTTCTGTTTTACATTGAACTGGGAGTAGAAGTACGCCATGCGTTCGCCTGGGCCTTAGTAAGCGCATTCGCGACGATGATCTGGCCCTTGTCGAACTCCACATTCGACAATGCGCAACACGCTTTCTTCGCCATTCTCAGCGTTTTCCTTGGATTTGTTAGCTCTCGGCACAACTCAAAAGCTCTGGCTATCGCCGGCGGACTCTCCGCCGCTGTCTTGGTTCTATATCAAGAGTACTTCTTGATCATTATTCCGGCGCTTGCTATGTCGACGATCAGATGGACGGCTACTACGAGTCCCGCTGAAGAACCTTCGCCGAGCAGTTCTTCACTTCTGTCGAGTCTCATTTCGAATCTTCGCACCTATGCGCGTCGAGTAGGCAATCTGTTGAGGGCTGCAGTGAACGGTCCTGGTGAAGAACGAGCATCGTGCGTGCGTTTTGTCCTTTGGTCGTTGACGGCGGTTACTGTCGGCTTAACACTGTGCTTCTGGTTTAATGATCTGCGGTTTGGATCTCTTTTTCGCGACGGGAAACTCCAATTTCGCTCACGACGAGGATTCCCGATGTTTGGAAATCCTGTCGCCGGACTTGCAACGCTGATTTTGAGTCCAGGAAAAAGCATCTTCCTGTACAGCCCCACTCTTGTTATTGCGGTAATTGGAATGCGGCGCCTTTTCCGTGAGCAGCAGGCTTTGGCGCTTGGACTGTGCTCTGCGAGCATCGCTTTAGTTCTATTCATATCCTGTATTTCATTTGCAGGTGGCGATTGGTGCTGGGGCCCACGGTATCTTGTCCCGCTCCTACCGCTTTGGGCGTTGGCGTTTCCTTTTGCATTAAACCGCTTCAGGTGGAAGAGACTCGTCCCCGTAATTGTAGGAATCAGCTTCGCAGTGCAACTAATGGCCGTGAGCGTTGAAAACCAGCGCTTTTTTTTCCAACGCGGATTCAATGACTTCTTTTGGGTGGAAGATCCGTGGGTTTATTTCAAAGACAGTGCGTTGTTGGCTCGCGCGGGAGAAACGATTTCGCTGAAAAATGGTGCCCCGGTGACCGCCGAGTTTTTCAATTCGATTCCTGCTCCAAACTGGTACACCTATACCATTCTTGGACCAAATCCGAATACTCCACGGCGCATGGCGCCAGTATGGATGACGCACTTCAAGATCTTCTATCTTCCAAAGCCATGGCCGCTGTGGATGTCAACAACCGATCCTGGATCACGTCCGATTAACCTGCAGGCCTGGCTCTGCGCCTTAATAGGAATGGTAGCGATTAGTCTAACAGTTCTCTATCCGCTCTATAAGGGTTCTCCAACTCGACAACTTGCAAAGTACAGCGGAGTAGAACAGAAGGCTGCTGTATGAGTCAGTTACTATTTGAAAACTCGACCGTTTCAGATGACCTGCTGTTTGATCTTAGTCAATTCGAACGGCCCACTCCGGATCTGGAGTTAACCATCCTGTTGCCATGTCTTAATGAAAGCGAAACCTTGGAGACATGTATACGAAAGGCCCAGACGTTTATATTCGACAATCACATCCGAGGTGAGGTCGTAGTCAGCGATAACGGGTCCGAAGATGGATCACAAGAGATAGCCCGCAACTTCGGGGCTAGAGTAGTCGATGTACCAGTGAGGGGCTACGGTGCTGCTCTTATTTATGGCACCCTTGCGGCACGGGGAACCTATATTGTCATGGGAGACTCCGACGACAGCTACGACTTCTCCAACCTTCTGCCTTTCATCTTGAAGCTGCGCGCAGGCTTCGACCTGGTTATGGGCAATCGTTTGTTGGGTGGGATCAAACCCGGGGCGATGCCGTGGAAGAATCGCTGGATTGGTACGCCAGCACTTTCAGGTATCGGCCGGTTATTCTTCCGTTGTCCAGTCGGAGATTTTAATTGTGGCTTGCGAGCTTTCTCCGCGGATGCATTCAGGCGAATGGGCCTGAGAACAACAGGTATGGAATTTGCTTCCGAGATGATCGTCAAGGCCACGCTGATGGGAATGAAAATCACGGAAGTACCGACCACGCTGAGTCCGGATGGCCGCAGTCGTCCGCCTCACCTTCGACCGTGGCGCGACGGATGGCGGCATTTGCGCTTCATGCTTCTTTACAGCCCACGATGGCTCTTTCTGTATCCCGGGCTGTTTTTGATGCTGGCTGGCCTGTCGGTCGGGGCATGGCTGACGCCTCACGCCCGGATGCTGGGAACGATCACCCTGGACATCCATACGCTCTTTTTCTCTGCAATCGGTGCTCTGGTCGGCTTCCAGGCTATCCTCTTCGCAATCTTTGGTAAGACTTTTGCCATCACCCAAGGCTTGCTACCACCAGATCGAAAGATGAATCAGGTGCATCGTCTCTTTCATCTCGAGTCTTGGATAGTCATCGGTACTCTGCTGGTCCTTCTTGGCTTGTCGGGCGGCATTTATGGGGTCATGTTTTGGGAACGCCACGGCTTCGGCCCCCTTCTCCCGACGCACGTGATGCGGGTAGCGATACCATCGGGTTTTTCGTTAGCTTTGGGCTCCCAAATTGTTTTGTCAGCTTTCTTCCTAAGCCTGCTGCGAATGGGTCGAAGATGAGTGTTCTTGATATTGCGCACGGAGGCTTCATTTATCCTCGAAGGATTTGTCAGCTGGGCCAGACCATCGCGAACCTTCTTCCTGCCAACGCTCGCGTCCTCGATATCGGCTGTGGGGATGGACTGCTCTCATCACAAATCGTGAAAAAGAGAAGCGACCTCGTAGTACAGGGTATCGATGTTCTAGTCCGGAACAAAACTTTCATTCCAGTTACTGAATTTGATGGTGCCGTCATTCCCTACGCGAATGATTCCTTTGATGTGGCAATCCTGGTTGACGTTCTGCATCACACAGATGACCCAACAGTTCTACTTCGGGAAGCGAAGCGAGTTTCGCGCAAGGGAATTGTCATCAAGGACCACACCAGCAATGGCCCGATGGCTGATTTGAGACTGCGCTTCATGGATTGGGTCGGCAATTCCCGCCATGGAGTCATTCTCCCTTACAATTATTGGCCGCTCGAAACCTGGAAGGCGCAGCTGACAAGGTTAAATCTCGAAATTGAGACCTGGGTGAGCGAACTCCATCTCTATCCTTGGTGGGCCAACTGGCTATTCGGTAGTTCCCTGCACTTCATCGCCTCTATCCGCTGAATCACAAGAGACGGCCAATATTCGCCGCGAACATCAAACCTACGGCTCCTGACACCATGAGTGTGAGCACCTTAAGCTAGATGGGAAGCCTCTTGAATAGGCGTTCGGGGACAAGCTTCAACATTGCCATTATCCAGCGCCACTGACGGGGTGTGTATATGACGTCAGAGTTGGAGCTCTCGAGAGCGTCGTAGATGTCTCGAGCCACCTTTTCAGAATCAGCAATCATCGGCATGTTGCTTTCGTCTGCCGTCATGGCGGTGACAACGGGCCCCGGTTTGATAGTAAGTACGCGCACCCCATATTGGCACATTCGGTTGCGCAACCCCTGTAAGAAGATACTCAGCCCACCCTTTGCTGCGCCATACACGTAGTTGGACCGTCGTCCTCGATCCCCGGCGACAGAGGTGATTCCGGCGATCACGCCCGAGCGCCGTTGCTCAAAGTGCCTCGCAAACACAGTAAGCAGGACCACTGCGCTGATCAAATTCGTCTGCAGTTCACGCGCAGCAAATTCGACATCTGCTTGGCAAAGCCCTTGATCCAACATCGTTCCATACGATAGCAACAGGGTGTCAAAGTCACAAAAGCACTGCTCTGCGAAGGAATAAACCAAATCTGGAGAAGCGGTTAAGTCCGCCTCAAAGGTGAGGACATTCGCCGCGCCTCGGGCCCTCAAGTCACTGCGCACAGCGTCAAGTCGCTCTTGCGACCTGGCCACAAGTAGGAGCTCCTTGCCATCGGCAGCCATCCTGCGCAGCAATGGCTGGATCATCGTGGACGTCGCACCAAGGATTACGATTCGCTTCATTACCTACTCTGCCGTTGCCCGTCGCCAGAACGAGGACGAGAATTTGGGATCGATATAGGGCACAAGACTCGCCCAGTTCGGGAATCCGCTCTTAAACATGGTAGACGACATTCGCGCGTCTTTTGCTGGATAGAGCGCTCCGCCGTTGGCCAACACTAGCTCGTCGAGTCGAGAGAGCAATGCCAGCGTACGATTACCGCGCATGGGTAGATCTAGGGCCAGCGTCAGGCCTGGCCGAGGAAAGGAGAGCAGTCCTGGTGACTGGATTTCGCCAAAAGCTTTGAGCACAGCGAGAAAACACGCCTCTCCGGACTTTGATACAGCCTCAATGATCGTCTTCACGGCCCCGGCATCGCCAGCCGGCAACACGCATTGGTATTGAACTAGTCCTCGTCTTCCGTAGAGAAGATTCCAATTCAGGATCGAATCGAGTGGGAAGAAGAAGGGATCGTAGTGTATGACTGCCGAACCAGGCTTGCGGGCCTTGAGTCCGAAGTAGGCGCGATTGAAAAGCTTAACCGCCGGTCGGTTTAGCCCGAATTCCGGAAACGCAAACGGAACCGTTATCTTAGTTGATCGACAGGAGACGTTCTTTTCCGCATGGCTACCGCGGAAAAAGATTCCGCGCCCACCGCGCGACAAGCAATCAACCCAGGCAACTGTATATTCATGGCTCTGATCGCTTGCTGCCGAAAGATCGAGAAACTGATTCAGATCGCGGAATGTAAGAGTTTCGACTTCGATGGCGTTGCCGGCAATGCGCTTGAGTTGTATCTCCGCGGATCCGATAACTCCGGTCAGGCCCAAGCCTCCGATGGTGGCTTGAAGCAGATCAGAATTTGTTGCCGGAGAACACACCACCGGAGATGTATCCGATCGGTGCAGTGTGATCTGCTTGACGTGACATCCGAATGTTCCAGCGCGATGGTGATTCTTTCCGTGGATGTCGTTCGCTATGGCTCCGCCCACAGTCACAAACTTCGTGCCGGGAACCACTGGCATGAACCAGCCTCGGGGGACTATTACTTCCAGAAGATCACCGAGCGTAATTCCAGCTTCAACGCAAACGCGTCCAGCCTCCCAATCACAATCGAGTATGCGATTGAGAGCTTTGCAATCCAACAGATCGCGATCTGAATTCAGACACGAGTCGCCATAGCTTCGTCCCATGCCATAGGCTAAGAGCGACTCCGGTTCGGCCTTCCGCAGAGCCTCCTCCAGTTGGTCGCGCCAGTAGATCTTTGAGACATTCCGGTGCGCCGCCTTCGGATATCTGCCCCAGGATTGATATCGTTCTATTTTGGAACCGTTGGAACGATCCGAAACGATTTCTCGGACCGGAAGCGTAGATGCAGTGGTCATCTTGTATGAAATCCACCAATCATAAGCACGGCCACTGCCAGCGTAGCAAGTACCCAACTGGTGCGATCGCGCACCGCGAACATCACAGGATCATGATCAAGCTCTCCGCGTCCGGCGAGGAGCCACACTCGAGTAAGCCAATAAAGCACTAAAGGACACAGCCACAGCAATTCAGTTGAGCTTCCGTACAACGAGTTCACGACCGGACTGCGAGCGTAAAGACAAAGAATCACTACCGCGGCAAAGCTGCTGGCAGTTCCGAACATCGCAAGCAGCTCACGGTCCTTTATGACATATCCGCGACCAGAGTTTCCGTCTTCCACCAGCTTACTTGCGCGCTCCAACTCCGAATGGCGTTTAGCCATTGCCAGACTCAGGAAAAAAAACAAAGAGAATGCCATGAGCCAGTCCGATACCGGAATACCGGAGATCAGGCTCCCCGCCCATATACGAACTGTGTAGAAGCTGGAGAGAACGAACACATCCAGCAACGGCACTCTCTTCAGCTTCCAGGAATAGGCAACCGTGAGTACGGCGTATCCGAGCAACGCTGCGGCAAATCGGAAATCGAGGAACACAGAGATGAGCAGTGAACAGCCGACTAGCAGTGTTGACTCCAGCACTCCAACCCACAACGGAAATTCTCCTGCAGCAAAGGGACGTTTGCTTTTGGCTGGATGTAATCGATCAGAATGCAGGTCGAGCAGGTCGTTGAGGACATAGAGACCTGAAGCACATCCGCCGAACAAGGCGAATCCAACGAGACTGTCTCTCCATGCGGCCCAGGCGAAGTTATGCGCAAATAAGACCGGCAACAACACCAACAGGTTCTTGGTCCAATGCAAGAGACGTATCGAGTGCAGCCATGCGCCAAATGAGGGTTGAGTAACTTCGAAGAGTCGTGCAACCGGCGTCTTGCGGGAAACTCTCTTGGCCATTCGCGGACTTCCCACTACATATGCGAACCTGGCTACGCTCCAAACCGGCAGGTCGGCATGAGAATCCCCGATGTAGTCGAAGTTGCCCCTCCCGAGCATGCCTGCTAGAAATCCGGCCTTCGCTCCTCCCTTTAGATTCACCGCTCCGTCACTGCCGTAAACGCCGTCGAATTGGCCTAAATGAGCCGCAATTGCCTCGGCCATGCTTTGATCCGCAGCCGTCACCAGCAGCGTTTGCCGCCCAGATTCGCGCTCGCTACGAACGAACTCCACAACCTCTTGACGATACGGAAGCTTCTCGACCGCCAGCGGCGTCTTGGTTGCTAGCTGACGCTTTAGGAACGAACGGCCGCGAAGGCTCCACCACAGGATCAGCAGAATGGACCATGGCTTTTGTTTGAGGAGCAGGAGAATCGATTCAAAAAAGAGGTCGGATTTGATGAGCGTCCCGTCGAGATCAACGCAAAGAACCGGCGGCTTGGCCGGATCACGGAGTGAACCCTCATGAAATCCAGGTTCTACAAGCTCGGGGACGCCTTGGTGGATACTCATGTGAACGTTGTCGCCAAATCTACGGATCTTCCGAGCTTGGTGAGTTCCTTAAGTTCAGCCTAGTCATGAACGGAATGCAAGATGTCTTAAGGACGGGGCCTCCGGAGTAATCCCTGTCCTGCGCTGCGAAGAACATTTTCCCAAATCAGGACAAAAATTCCCTGCTAATTCCCTGTTCTTTTCTTGAATCCTGCAGAAAACAGCCCTAAGACCTTTATTGCTGGTGGCTTAAAGAGAAATCCACAGAATTCGCTGTTAATTCCCTGGTTTTGAGCGAAATTTACTGATTTTGGGCAGAATTAGACGATTTCGCGATCGAATTCGAGAACGTCCCTGTTGTTCTCCCTATTCTTTGCCCTTGCCCGATCTTTACGCCCGCCTCTGCAAAAGGAAAAGAGACCGGGCTTACGCCCGGTCTCTTTCTGGCTGGTACCCTCCCCCAGGTACTTCGCCAAACTTTGACTATTGAAACGGTGGGCCGAGTGCTGCCTTCCGGTAAGGGACACCGATCAGCTTTGACGCTTTGATATGTGCAGCTTTCCTACCATTGCCCCAAAAAGACCACAATCCACTCTCTCTATGTGGATAAAGACCCTAAATAGCTAATTATTTAGTTACTTACGAGACAAAGTATGAGGAAGGGAGGCACTAGTGGATGGTGCCGACTTCCCCTAAAGGACTGCCAAAGTGCCAAAAAATGTCACTTTCAGTAGCGCGAAGTGTCAGCAGGCTAGTTGCTCGGGCACAATCTTCAAACCGTCCAGATTCCCGAGGACGGTTACGGCGATTTTGTTCTGTTGGAACAGGTCTTGAGCCATCTCCTGAAGCTGGTCGGCCGATACGCTCTCGATCCGCTCAATAATCTCGTCGAGCGAAAAGAAGCGATCGAAGTACATCTCCTGCCGCGCAAGATTTGACATACGCGCAGTGGAGGACTCCAAACTCAGCATCAGGCTCCCTTTTAATTGCGCTTTAGCCCTGCTGAGCTCCTCTTCAGAAACCGACTCTGTCTTCAAATTGCGGAACTCTCCGACCACCGATTCCACGACTTTTGGGGCCCATTCCTGGGAGGTTCCCGCGAATACGGACAGACAGCCGGTATCGCGATATGAGTTCAAATCGCTGTAGATCGCATAGCACAGCCCCTGATTCTCGCGAATGTTCTGGAACAATCTCGAGCTCATTCCGCCGCCAAGTAGCGTATTCAGCACGTACGCAACGTAGCGGCGGTCATCGGCGATCTGCAGCGCCGGCACTCCCATGCAGATTTGCACTTGCTCAAGAGATTTCTTGTTACGCGCAATAATTTTGGAGAAAGTCTGCGGCGCAGTTTGTTTAAAACCGTTCTGCTTGGCCTTCAACTGGGAGAATTTCTGGCGGACCAACTCAGCAAAGCGTTCATGATTCAAGCTTCCCGCAGCCGCAATGATCATGTTTCCGGGATAGAAAAAGCCGCCGTAGTAGTCGAATAACATTGTCTGTTCGAACTTCCGGACGGTTTCTTTTGTTCCTAGAATCGGTTTGCCAAGCGGGTGATCCTTCCAAAAACTCTGGGTGAAGATCTCGTGGACGAGATAATCCGGGCTATCTTCGTCCATTTTGATTTCTTCCAGGATCACACCCCGTTCGCGGAGAATATCTTTCGCGGCGAAGACGGGGTTAAGCACCAGGTCGCTGAGGATATCCATCGCGATGGGCAGGTGCTCATCGAGGATTTTGATGTTGAAGCAGATGCATTCCTTGGCCGTGAACGCATCCATGTTGCCGCCGATTGAGTCAACCTGGCGCGCAATATCTTGGGCAGAGCGGCTGGTCGTGCCCTTAAATAACATGTGCTCCACAAAATGAGAGATGCCATTGCGCTCAGATTCTTCGTGACGCGAACCGGTCTTTATCCATATCCCGATGGACGTAGAACGAATCTGCTGCATCTCTTCGGTCAGGATCGTGAGGCCATTCGGCAACACTTCCCGACGCACGTTTCTTAGCTCTTGAACCATTAACTTGTAAGGACCTTCTAAATGACGGAAAGACGTATTCTAAATGCGCGGAGAGGCAATTAGCAGGCACGAGATGAAGTATCGCTCCAGTCAGCCCGCGCTAATTACCTGAGTCACACGTATTAGATGCCCGGCATGTCCATGCAGAACGAACTATTAAACCTCTCGAATCAAGAGCTTACGGCTCTGGTTACGAGGCTTGGACATCCTGGATTCCGGGCGCGCCAGGTAGCAGACGCCATCTTCCGACAGCGCCGAGAATCGCTTTCTGACGTGTCCAACCTACCGTCGGCTCTTAAGTCTCAGATTGCCGAAGAAGGACTGTCCGTCGGATTTCCACGAATCGATCAGAAATTCACCTCTGTCGATGGAACGACCCGATATCTGATGGCATTTACCGACGGCGAGTCTGTGGAGACCGTCTGGATGCCGGAGGGTGACTCTGGCGAGGCCGGTGATGGCACCGAGGCTGGTCAGGAGGAGCTTGTCCAGCTGAACTACGAAGGGATTCCCCGCCTAGCCCGTCACGTCTTGAACTCGAACGCTGAATCTCGGCACCGAAAGCCCAGGTCTGCGGCGAAGAGTTCGGTAGGAGCGAGCAGATCGAGGGCAACGATCTGCGTTTCTTCCCAGGTTGGCTGTGCCGTAAATTGCCAGTTCTGCCTTACGGCCTTGCTCGGCGTGAAACGCAACCTAACGCCGGGCGAAATTGTCGGACAGGTTCTCGCCGTTCTCCGCGATCACTCCGTCAGCTTAGACCGGGAGCGGATGAACATCGTCTTCATGGGAATGGGTGAGCCGTTTCTCAACTACGACAACTTTATGAAGGCCGTTCGTCTGTTGGTCGAGGAGGTTGGGTTCCCGGAATCGCGGATGACAGTATCTACGTCGGGTATCGTGCCGAGGATTCTCGATTTTGGAAAAGAGACGATTCGTCCGAAGCTCGCCATCTCGCTGAATGCGCCGGACAACACGATTCGAGAGCGCATCATGCCCATCACGCGAAAATGGAACGTTGAAGCCTTGCTGGATGCAGCTCACCAATTTCCGCTGCGTCCACGCGAGCGCCTTACTTTCGAGTACGTGCTCCTTGAAGGTGTGAATGACGCTCACGAGCATGCTCTGGAAGTCGCGCGTCGCGTAGAAGGTATCCGCTGCAAAGTGAACCTCATTGCCTTCAACCCAGGACCTGGCGTGAGCTACACCATGCCTGTACACGAGCGTGTACTCGCCTTTCAAAGCGTCCTAGCCGACGCAGGTGTGCCGGTGTTTATTCGGCGTCCTCGCGGTCGAGACATCTACGCCGCATGCGGGCAGCTGAAGCGTACAGTTTCCTGAGAACAATTCATCTGAATATCGCTGGATAGCTCATTGGGCGCGCGTGGTCTTGTGAATCACGACTCGAGATTGGCCGGCAACTTGAATCGACGCGATTGGTGTGAGACCAGTTGGATGGTTGAGTATGGACCTCGCAACTGGATCATCATCTGCGGCGATTACATAGTCTGCTGCTGCTGCTGGATGCGCTAACGAGGCATCCCAAATGAACTCGATTCCCTCATTGATGGTCCTGCGTAATGGGATGCCAGCAAATTGGAAAGCTCCACCGTGCGCTCCGGTATAGGCCAGAATCGTAGAGTCCGGTGGCAACGACGCGAGCGCATTAGCTAGACGACGATCAAGTTCCATTCGCGCACTGCCGTTCGCGCGCACTTCGCGCAGGCAGATCGGAACTGTTCGCCACGTTTCGAAGTACGATACTGTCATCAGCACGAGAATCGAAGCGACACTTGCTCGCCGCGCCCATTCTCGCTTCCAACTCGCGCTAACCATCGGTACCGAGAGACCGACGCCGGCGGCGATTGCTGGAAGCAACTCGAGCCCGTATCGCACGTTGTAGTAGGAAAAGGGCCACCACACCGGTACAAAAATGGGAACCGAGCCGTACGCGATGGACAGTGAGTAGAAGGCTAGCGGCGACCAGAGCAGAACCATTGGCATCCATTCTCGTCGGATCGCGAAGCCAAGGCTTCCAACTACAGCAATTAGGAGCAGAATCTTGCCTGTTCGGTGTTCTCCAATGTTTAATTGCGCAGCTTTCACGAAGTAAGTACCGGCGGTAAATAAATGACCCTCCCCTGGGTAGGTTGGAGAACCTTGCTCAGTTGTGCGCTGCGCGATTGCCTTCGCCGAGTACGGACCATTGGCGAAGTTCAATGGATTTTTGTACACGCCAAAGTTGTAGGCCATCCAAAGAGTTGGACCCAGCGCAGTGAGCAGCAAAGGCTTGTAGATTGCTTTCCGTAAATTGATCAGCCCTCCGGGCATCCGTCGCACCGCCGAAACCGCGCTAACCAGGAATGCAGCCCAGCAAATACACGCGAGAAACCAACCGTCGTAGCGGGTAAAGATCGCCGCAGTTAACGCTATCGCGCCTTTTTCGAGTGATCTCGCCGCAATCTGTGAGCTTCGGACCAGATGCCGAGAAGCCTCCACAAAAAATACGGCGGCCCAGATGAAGCTTGCCAGATAGAGCGGCTCGTTCAGCGCTGTGCTCTGAACATAGAGAAGATTGGGATTTGCCGCGAGAAATGCCGTTGCAATCCAAGCAGCAACTCGTGACGAGGGACGGAGAAGCCGAAAGAGTCCGAGGCCAGCGAGAACAGATGAGACCACGGAAACAATCGAGCCACCAATTCCCGATTGCCACATCGGCTTGATAATGATGAAAGGAATCGTCAGCAAGTGCGGAAGAGGGAGCCAAACCGATCCCAACTGCAGCGGCCCCGGCGTTCGCGAATCGAACACTCGTCGCGCGATGCTGATGTGCGCGACCGCATCTCCTGAGAGAAGAATCTCATTCCGGGAGTAGAAGAAACAAAGGGCTGCGATCCCTAACAGACTGAGCGGAGTTGCCAGGATCCAATAATCTCTCGTGTTGACGCCCAAATCCCGATCGGACACTAAGTCTGCAGTGACTGTTGTATCTGTCTCAAATCGGGAAGCACTATCCGATGTGCGTGAGTTCACGGAAGACCTGGTAGCGCGCATCGATCTCCTCGCGTGTGAGTGACTGCAGGCGTTCTGTGCCGAACCGCTCGACAGCGAAAGATCCCATTACGCCGCCGTAGAACATTGCACGCTTGAAGGTCTCGCGGTCCAGCCTTTTCTGCGAGGCCACATATCCCATGAATCCCCCGGCAAAGGAGTCACCGGCACCCGTGGGGTCGCGAACTTCTTCCATCGGCAGCGCCGGCGCGCGAAAAGGATGACGTCCACCTCCGAATTCGCCTTCCTTGAAAAACACTGTGGCGCCATATTCACCATGCTTGATCACCAAGGCACGCGGGCCCATCCGCAGCACTTTCTGTACGGCGCGAGGAACGCTCGTCTCTGCTGCGAGGAGCTTTGCTTCGGTATCGTTAATCAACAAAACATCAACGCCCTTCAATGTCTCGAGCAAATTCTTGCGATGATTGGGATCGGTGATCCAGTAATTCATCGTGTCGCCACCGACAAGCTTCACCCGTCCGTCCATTTGGCGACGAACATTGCCCTGTAGAACAGGATCGATGTTGGCAAGAAAGAGATAGTCAGAATCAAGATACTCGGCTGGAACTTGCGGGTTGAAGCTTTGGAAAACGTTTAACTGCGTCTCCAGGGTTTTGGCTTCGTTGAGGTTCTCTCCGTACTCGCCGCGCCAAAAGAAACTCTTGCCTTCCGTATGCTCGATACCGCGTGTATCGACTTTGCGCGAACGCAATATGTCTTCGTCTTGTTTGCTGAAGTCTTCTCCCACTACGGCGACTATCCGCACTTGCGTGAAGTAGCTCGCTGCCAGCGAAAAGTATGTAGCGGCGCCTCCAAGACACCGATCTACCGAACCAGAGGGGCTTTTGATGCCGTCATACGCTACCGATCCAACAACGACAATCGACATCAGGCTCTCGCCTCCTGCGTCTTCAAATACTTGTCGAGCAGCAGGCTCAGCTTGCGACGGACTTCTGCAGGAATTTTCGACCTGTCCGTCAGGATCGCGTATTCGAGAGCCGACCCGCATTTGCAGCCGCGTGTTTTCGGGATATTCGCCACCGTGTATTTCACGACCTTGCACGCATTTTCAGCATTCTTATTCAGATAGGAGATCACTGTCTCGACTGTCACCGCGTCGTGTTCAGGATGCCAGCAGTCATAATCTGTGACCATTGCCACTGTGGCGTAACAGATCTCTGCTTCGCGGGCGAGCTTGGCTTCCTGAAGATTCGTCATACCAATCACGTCCATTCCCCAACTTCGGTAAAGATTCGATTCGGCGCGCGTCGAAAACTGTGGCCCCTCGATGCAGATATAGGTTCCACCACTCTTGCCGGTCACACCTGCCTTTTTGCATGCACTCGCAGCACTCTTCGCAACTTCCGCGCAGATCGGATCAGCAAGCGCCACGTGCGCAACCAGTCCTTCGCCGAAGAATGTCGATATACGTTGTCGCGTACGATCCACAAACTGATCCGGGATCACGAAATCCATCGGCTTATGTTCTTCTTTGAGCGAGCCGACAGCGGAGACCGAAATAATTCGCTCTACTCCGAGCTGTTTCATGCCGTAGATATTTGCACGAAAGTTCAACTCAGTAGGCATGATGCGATGGCCGCGTCCGTGGCGCGCGAGAAAGGCTACTCTACGACCTTCGAGTGTACCGAGTACGTATGCGTCCGATGGCGTTCCGAAAGGGGTTTCCAGTCTTTCTTCATGGACATCGGAGAGGCCAGGCATCGCATACAGTCCACTCCCTCCGATGATTCCTATTTCAGCTCTTTGCAATTGCACGACTCCGGTGAGGATGGTTGAAGTAAGAAAAATTATACAGAACTCAAGCACTCAGCTCGGTGTGCCGTACGAACTGGTATGCCGCATCGTGACGAGTCACTTCTCGTCAAAGGCACTAGTTCACAGGTCGCGACGAATTCTTGATTTTTTCGCTGATGCGGGCGGCGAGAATGCGTCCAACTGCGTCTTGAATGACGGCTGATGTTCGTAAAGGTGACATCAACGAGCGCATTTGCACCTGAACTAGCCTTGCGGGATTGGCGGACAGAACTTGTGCACGCAGCTTCGATCCGGTCGCAACGTCAAAGCCTTCGCTGACCAAAACACCGGCTCCTTCGACTCGCTGAATCCAGACCTCGCCTTCCTCAGTACTGAAAGCCCGAACACTTTTGGCATCACAACTCTCAGGCGGGACACACTTAACTTCCTTCACGTTAAGTGGAATCGCCTTGGCATAACGCCTCGGGAGATAATCGCCGTAGATCTTCGCAAACTGATCGGCCGCATCTTCCGTCTCCCACCGCGACAAATAGACCAACCCGATGCGCGCCGAACCTTTTAGCTTCGGGTCCTTTTTCCCGGCGGCGTAATAGACTCCACCCTTCCATGCTTCGGCCATCTTCGCGGCGGTCTCCTTGTCCGAGTATTGCTGAACGAGGATGCGAGTATCGAGTTGGCCGATAGATCCCTCGTCGTATTTCTCGTATGCGGAGCCGAGCTCGTTGCGGAGATCTGGCAATACTAGCCACCGCGCCGGAGCGGCTTTCAAGTAAGAGCCGACGTCGAGTATTTCGTGAGTATTCTGTGGCGGCCGGCGAAACGCGCCAGAAAACGCAGTGTCCTTTCCTTTTTCCAACAGAGCTGCCTCAAAGGCGAGTCCGTCCCCATAGGGGAACACGAGCGACTCGCGGATCATGAGCGGCGCCTTTTCAAGCAGTGGGAATCCACTGTTCCCGGTCATTGACGAGCGCATCATCGTTGCCACCTGAGGAGCGTCGGCTAGTGTGTGCCCAGTGCCTCGCAGCATGAAGTCGACCAGCGTGACCATTCCCTGCCCTTCTGCAACAGCGCTGCGGGCCGTCGCAGCCTCGTCCTCATCGAACGTGAACTCTTCCCTGTCGCTGCGCTTGGCGGCCTTCGGCGTCTCCCACGTCTTTAGATCGAAGTTCTGATCCTGGAGAGCGTGCGTGAGTTCGTGTGCAAGGACAGGCTTCTGGGAATCAGCCGAGAGCCAATCGAGCAGATACATACTCTTCGACTTCACGTCGTAATACCCGGCGACCTGCTCCTGCAGAAGTTGAATGAGGAACGCGTGCAAGTCGAAGTTGCGTGGCAATAGTCCGAACTTCTTAAGCACAATTTCCGAGCGTTCCAGACGCTTGGCATCTTCATCATCATTCAGCCGGTCATCAACATACTTCGCGACCTGCTCGCGACTTGCCAACTCGCCCTTGACCTTTTGCTTGATGGCGTAGCCGGTATCCTTGCTTAGCCACGTCAACGTCTCATCTATGGAGGCGAAGAGCTCTCGCGCTTCCTCAGGAGTAATCTTTCTCTCTGCGGGCGGGGAGGCTGGTTGTACCTGAATTCCGATATCGCCTTTTCCTTGTTGTCGGCTGGACGGAGAGGCCGTAGCCGGTTTCTTGTCCGGCGTATCGGTATGCTGGGCGATCAAGACTGCTTGTACTTGTTGGGCGGCAGCGTAATTAACGCCGACAAGAAACGGGCTGCAAAGCAACAGCAGCGGTGCACGACTCGCAGAAAGGCAAGAGCGAAGATAGGCGCCCTTCATCCGGGCTCGATTCAATCCGGTTACGACGAACATGAGGTTAGTTGGATAATATGGCAAAGAGCGCCCGCGTCGCCAGCGAAGCGGCCTGAGTTGTGTCGGTATGGCGGATAGCAGCGAACTTCGGCAACGAGCCGGCGAGTACTTCCGCCGAGCTTATGAGCACCAGCAAAAAGGAGAGTATGAGGAGGCCATTGAGCTTTACTCCAACTCGATTGAGGCCTTCCCTACCGCCGAGGCCTACACGTTTCGGGGATGGGCGCACTCATTCCAATCCAACTATCGGCAGGCGATAGCGGATTGCCGGCAAGCGATCAAGATCGACCCTGACTTCGGCAACCCGTATAACGACATCGGCGCATATCTGATCGAGCAAGGCCAATGGGATGCGGCCATTCCCTGGTTCCAAAAAGCTCTTGCTGCGGCTCGTTACGAATCCTACTGCTTTCCTCATTTCAATCTTGGCCGTGTTTACGAGCAGAAGCGCGAGTGGGGTAAAGCTCGAGAGCACTATCTCCGCGCTCTGCAGTTGAACGGGCAGTACGTTCTGGCATACCGCGCCCTGAGAAGACTCCAGGCGATGTGGAATTAGCCGGCTACTTTTTCGGCGATCCAGTCTCCACACTCGCGTGTTCCGAGTGTTCCGCCGACATCCTTGGTAGTTTTCTTCTGGCGCACGGCCGCGAGCACGGCATCATTAATTTTCCTGGCTTCAGGCGCAAATCCCAGATGATCGAGCATCATCGCTGCCGTTAGAATCGCGCCCATCGGATTCGCGATGTTCTTCCCGGCGAAAGGTGGTGCAGACCCATGCACGGGCTCAAACATCGATGTCTTACCGGGATGAATGTTCCCGCTGGCCGCCATGCCAAGGCCTCCCTGCAGCGCCGCCGCAAGATCTGTGATGATGTCGCCAAACATGTTGTTGGTTACGATGACATCGAATTGGCTGGGATCCCGAACCATGTGCATGCAGAGCGCATCCACGTACATGTGAGACGACTGTATATCGCGGTATTCCGCGGAGACTTCCTTGAACACTCGTTGCCAGAGGCCATGCCCGTAAGTCATCACATTTGACTTGTCCGCCATCAGAACTTTCTTGCGGCCGTTTCTGCGCGCGTAGTCGAAGGCATAGCGAATCACACGTTCCACACCCTTGCGCGTATTCACGTCTTCCTGGACTGCAACTTCATCTGGAGTTCCCTGCTTAAAGACCCCGCCAACATCTACGTAAGGACCTTCGGTGTTCTCGCGCACGACCACGAAATCGATCTGTGCTGCGGATGCGTTCTTTAGCGGGCAGAGGGAATCGTCCAGGCACTTAACGGGCCGAACGTTCGCGTACAGGTCCATTTTGAAACGCATGCCCAGAAGGATGTCCTTGGCGTGAATGTTGGAAGGCACGCGCGGATCTCCCAATGCGCCAACGAAGATCGCGTCGAAGTCGCGGGATAGCATGGCAAAGCCATCCGCGGGAATCGTTGTCCCGTCTCTTAGGTAGCGATCGGCAGACCAGTCGAACTCGACAAATTCAATCCTGGCTTTGCTCGCCTTAACCACACTCACGGCCTGCGCAATGACTTCCTTGCCGATGCCGTCACCAGGAACCACGGCGATGCGCTTGGTTGGTGTTTGGTTCACGATAGAAAACATAGCAGACCGCTATAATCAAGAGTTCGGCCATGTACAAGACTCCTCTCTATGAAGCGTTCCTTGCTGCCGGCGCGCGGATGGGCGAATACAGCGGCGTCGAGACCGCTGCAGCCTTCAAGGATGTTGCCGGCGAATTTCGTGAGCTGAACTCTGGCTGCGCTCTATACGACTTAGGATGGCGGTCTAAGGTCTCCATTACCGGCGAGGAGCGTGCGCGCTGGTTGAACGGGATGGTCACAAACAACGTCAAAGACCTGCCGCTCAATCGAGGGAACTACAGTTTCGTTTTGAATCCTCAGGGACGAATCCTCGGCGACCTGTACACCTATAATCGCGGCGATTCCCTGCTGATCGATACCGAACGCTCTCAGCTTGAGGGCTTGCTGAAGTTATTCGAGCACTACATCATCATGGATGATGTTGAGGTAGGCGATAAGAGCGACTCGCTGACTGCGATCGGAATCCAGGGGCCAACTACGGCCGAAGTCCTAAAACGAGCCGGAATTGATGACCTGGGACTCGAGCCGATGCAGGTTGCAGATCTCAGATTCGGCGGCGTTGGGCTGTCGCTTACGCGCATAGCAAGTCCGGAATTTCTCACCTATGAAATTTGGGCTTCGCCCGCGACCGTGCCACAGACATGGAACCTACTTCTCCGAGCCGGCGCCACCCCAGTCGGTACTGAGGCATTGGAGAAATTCCGTGTCATGATCGGATTTCCCAAGTACGGGACGGACATCCGCGAGCGCGATCTGCCGCAGGAAACCGATCAGGAGCACGCCCTCAATTTCACCAAAGGGTGTTACGTGGGACAGGAGATCGTCGAACGCATCCGCTCACGGGGGAATGTGCATCGCAAATTCCAGGGGTTTGTGCTCGAAGGTGAATTACCCGGACAAGGCACTAAGCTCCAGGCTGATGGGAAGGAAGTGGGCGAGCTGACGAGCATTAGTCGCATACCGACGAACAGTGGCGACCAGTCGGTGGCCCTGGGATATATCCGGCGCGAGGCGCTGGAACGCGGGGCAAAGATTACTTACCCGGGAGGAGAGGCTAGACCTTCCGAAGTTCCATTTTCAATAGCCTCTTAGGAACGTTATGGCAGAAAAGAAACCGGATTTTGTAGTTAGTGATCGCCGCAAGTTTACGGATGAGGGCGAACTTCGTACTGATGTTCGCGAAGAGGCCAACGCCCCACCACCCTCGTCGGTGCAGACAGGAACCATCGAGAGCGATCATCCGCCTGAGCCACCTTCGCGCGCAGAGCAAGAAGCGCAGCACAAGGAGTATCGCGCCTCAGGCAAAAAGCTCGACGATATGCTCGCGGCCGGCGGTCACGGCAAAGCAGAAGATTTTGAGATGACTTTCGAGCGCCTCGTACAGTCGCTGTACGTGAGTGCACTCTTCCAACTCGGCGTGATGCACCCCGAAGGCGAGGCCCCGCGGCCGGATGTTGTAGCCGCCCGGCAGACGATCGACACGCTCGGAGTATTAAAGGAGAAGACGAAGGGCAATCTCACCCCTGCGGAGGAGAATGTCCTGCAGAACGTCCTCTTCGAGCTGCGCATGGCGTTCCTGGAGATCACTAACGCAATTACGCGCGCTCCGGGTCCTGCAGCGAACAAACCCGTAGCGAAATGAAGGCGACGATTACCGTTTTGGGTAGCGGGACTTCGATGGGCGTACCCACCATCGGTTGCGACTGCCAGGTTTGCACTTCACACGATGCGCACGACCGGCGCACTCGACCCTCGATCCTGATTGGATATGACGGGCACTCCGTGCTTATCGATTCGACGCCAGATTTCCGCGAGCAGGCCCTGCGAGAAAAGATCAGGCGAATCGACGCCGTTCTCTACACTCATGGTCATGCGGACCATATCCTTGGCCTCGACGATCTTCGTCCGCTCACGTTCAAACGCGAGCAGAAGCTCCCGCTCTACGCCGATGAGCAGACCGCGAAAATCATCGAACGCATGTTTGCCTACGTCTTCGATCCGGAATCGACCTACTCCACACGCCCTCAAGTAACACTGCACCGGCTGAATGGAACCCTGGAACTTTTCGGCGCCAAGTTTCAGCCGCTGAAGGTGCTGCACGGGGATACTGACATCACAGCATTCCGCTTTGGAAGCGCCGCATATCTCACAGACTTCAGTTCCATTCCGGAATCGACCATGGAAGTCCTACATGGGCTGGACATCCTATTTCTTGATGCCCTGCGGCGCCGGCCGCATCCGACACATTCTTCGCTCGACGAATCACTTAAGATTGTGGAGAAACTCAAGCCGCGTCGATCTTTCTTTGTGCACATGTCCCACGATCTCGCTCACGAGGAAACCAATCGCATTCTGCCATCGAACGTACGCCTCGCGTATGACGGTCTAAAGCTGGAGTTCGAGATCTGATGCACGTCTTCCGCAGCCTCGACGAACTTCCTGCCGACTGGAACACGACCGTCATCAGCATCGGAAACTTCGACGGCGTGCACCGCGCGCACCAGCATGTGTTGGCTACAGTTGCAGAACAAGCACGAGAGCTCGGTGCCCATTCTCTGGCAGTCACATTCGATCCCCATCCTCTGCGTGTGCTTCGGCCGGAGAGTGCTCCTGCACTGATATCTCCTTTGCCGCAGAAGATCGCGAGACTAGCAGAAACCGGAATCGAGGCTACGCTCGCTTTGCCCTTCACTCAACAGTTATCTGTGCTCTCGCCGCGGGAATTCGCGGAGAAGATTATCGTCGAACGTCTTCACGCAAAAGAAGTACATGAAGGAGCAAGTTTCCATTTTGGGCATCGTGCTGAGGGCGACTGCGCGACATTGAAGGAGCTTGGACAGGAATTTGGATTTGGAGTAACAACCTATCCGGAAATGCGCTGGCGTTACGAGACAGTCTCAAGCAGCCGCATACGTGAACTGCTCGCTGCGGGCAATGTCACGCGCGCTCGACATCTCCTCGACCGCCCGTTCTCGATAGTCGGCACGCCAGCAAAAGGACGCGGCTACGGGACACGCTATACCGTACCCACCATCAACCTGGAACCTTATCCGGAGTTGGTACCCAAGAACGGCGTTTACATTACTTGCACGCGAGTCTCGGGTGAGCACTTCGAATCAGTAACGAATGTTGGAACCCGCCCAACCTTTGATGGCCAATCGTTCGCAATTGAAACTCACCTTCTGAACTTCCATCCGATCTCGCTTGAGGAGCAAACTGAAGTTGAGGTCGCATTCCTGAAATGGTTGCGACCGGAAATCAAGTGGCCGAACCCAGAAGCTCTAAAGCAGCAGATAGGCAAGGATATCGCTCGTGCGAAGCGCTTTTTTCGGCACTGTCGAATTCCAACCTGAGGCCTCTTTGGCAAAATCGTCGTAGTCGGAGGATCGAACTATGGTTTCAGGCGTTCACGCGATCATCTACAGCAAGCAGGCAGAACGTTTGCGCGAGTTCTTTCGCGACGTGTTGAAGTACCCATCAGTCGATGCAGGCGGTGGATGGTCGATCTTCGCCTTACCGCCCGCGGAATTGGCTGTGCATCCTGCTGAGGACAGCTATCACGAGCTTTACCTCATGTGCGATGACGTGCACGCCGTGACCAAGAAATTGCAGAGCAAGGGAGTTGAGCTTGCGATGCCCATTTCGGACCGGGGCTGGGGACTTGTGACCCGATTAACGTTACCGAGCGGAGATCAGATCGGGCTCTATCAGCCGAAACATCCCACGGCACTGGATTTGAAAGGCCCAAGCCAGCGAAGATCAGCATCACCAAAAGCCACGAGGCGGCGACCCGCGAGCGGGACTAAGAATCGGCAGACAAAGAACCGGAAATCAAAGACTCGTCGCTAATCCGAAGAGTTACAAAGATTTAAGAAAGCTCACCAATTGCCAGCGCTGCGGCTCAGGCAAACGGCTCCACGAAGGCATCCCGTTCTTCAGACTTCCGTTCTTCAGAAGCCATTCCAACTCGCCTGGGGTAGCGTTCTTCACCCGCTCGGTATGGAGATCCGGATGCGTCGCGAGCCCCTCGGCCTGCTTCCCATGGCAGCTTGCGCAATTTCTCTGAAATAATTTCGCACCCGCGGCTACCGCGCTCGACTCATTGGCCATAGGATTCGAGCGTTGTCTTGCAGTCGCCGGCACCTTTGTTTGCCAGCGACCGTCGCCAACTTCGATTGAAATTGCCAGCGCCGGCAGCGCGACGCAGAGACTGAGTGCGGCCACTCTCCACGCCCGCATCAGTGCCCCCTCAGCCGTGAGACGATTTGATCGATTTCGCAAGAGACGCCAAAGCGAAAAAGGAAACGTTCACTGTTATCGTTTAGACCGAAACCGGGCGAGAACTTGAAAGTCGTGCTTCCTGGAATTCGCCATTCCACAACTGGAGCCAGATAGTGAGAAGTGTCGTGCAGCCCGAAGCTGTAACGGTCGCCTAAGCCGCCATACATCTCCGCTCCCGCAGAAAAATTTTCGCGGCAGAAAACGCATTGTTTCGCACTGGCAAGCAGCGCCAGAGGACGACTCACGCCTAGCGCATAACCAAACTCCCAGGGCTCGCCCGCCAGGTTCTTCTCGGCGATCATGTTCTCAGAGAAATTCCAACCCTTGACGTTGCTGGACAGAATCAGCTTTAGCTCCGCTTCCCTTTTCTTCTCGTGCCGGTCATTGCGTTCGCTGAACTCCTCACGCGTGTCATGACCGACGACCTCGAGCAACGACTTGTCGGCGCCATTAATGTTTTCGAATTCGACGTAAAGCACTGGGTTGATCCAATGCTCGCGAAGCAGAGGTCGAAAGCGGTTTTCCCAGCGGAATCCAGTAAATACGGAACTCTCGTTCGCCGTGTACTGAGAATCGAGGTAGACTTCGGACGTCCACCATGTCTTCACGCCGTATTCGAATTCCCAGGCATTGGCGAGAAAAGCGTTGCCGTCTTTCGGAGATGCAGTTACCGATTTCACTCCTACTTCCAAGTTGCCTGGCTCTTCCATCTGATGGGAATAGGTAATGAAGTATCCCTCCTGCGCGAAAGCGCATGAGGTGAACAGGAATGGAACGGCAAAGATTGCAGTACGAACAAGTCTGCTGAGCGGTGTAATCACAGATGAGGCTTTCTAATTGAAAATGAAATTGAAATTCATTTTCAATATCAAGACTCTAAATTGCAGCTGAAGGTTCGTCAAACACCAATAGGTGAACGGCGCTCAAGAGACTCTCAGCGGATTCTTACGAGTGGCGAGTGGAGAAATTCGGTTGGGCAAGATCCGGCAGAACCTCACGCCTCTTTGTGGCTACTTGGTCGTTCTAGCGATCGCGCGCACCGTAGATCGCAGGATTTAGCTCAGGATCGTTGTACATCTTGAGCTGGCGATAGAGCTTGAAGTGACGCCTCCCTGCTTGAATATCTTTCCAAAGCGCAGTCAAACATCCCGCAAGATCCTCTCGCTGCCTGACGAGCACATCAAGACGTTCTCGATTGCGCTCAATGTGTGCCGATTGCACGTCCTCACGCTCGATCTGTTCTTGTGTGTGGAAAATTTTTAGCGACAGGATCGACAGCCTGTCGATGATCATGCCCGGCGTCTCGGAGTGAAGTTCTCCGCCGGACTTAACTCCCGCTGCGTTCAGCTTCCGCAGCAGTTCCCTGTCAATCGACTCAACTAGATCGTTGCGCACCTGATTCAAGGCATCGATGGCCCGTTTAGTCTGAGCAATCTGATCGGGAGACGCATTCGGATCGCGAGCTCGATCTTCTTCATGCCACAAAGCAAAGTTCTGGCGGTGCTGTTCGATTACCAGCGCTTCCAGTCCGCTGCCCGCTCCAGCATTTGGATCTCTATGCCACAGCGTGGTGAACTCGTCGTGCTTTTTCAGGATTGGAGGTAATTCCATCGCAGAGGTACGGCGATTCTAGCGTGCCGAGTTTGGATTTCGCCCGCTTGTCCCGCGTAAGTACCGTCCCTTCCGTTCGTTGACACTCCGGAGCCCCTGAAACAGACTGAATCCACCCCCCGAACAACGAGGATCCAATGGCCAAGTGCCCTCGCTGCACTCATGAAATCTCAACACCCTCCGTATTCGACTTGCAGCGGTGGGCGCGTCTCGCCTGCGACCAATGCGGATCCAGGCTACAGGCCAAAGGCCCTCGTTCACTCGCCTTCGCCCCACTAGTTGCGAGTTTGCCTGTGCTTGGCATGCAGGGGCGCCCGTTCGCGGCAGTGGCAGTCGTCCTCATGGTGGTTGTTAATGCCGTAATCCTCACCGACCTCATGCGCCCGCGGTTGCGCCTGCGCAAACACCAACCTCAACCAGAAGTTGATTTAACCTCAGCGTTTCCAAGTAGCTAGCGGACGCGTGTCGCTCCGACGTTTGACCCTATTTTTTGCACCGTGTTATAAACAGGAGTTTGCCTCGCCCCGGTTTAAGTGTCTGTGCTGACAGGGCATGAGGCAAAAAGTAGTCCCACCCTGAGTACGGGGTCCCCAGCAGGCGCCGCTGTTGCGGCTGATGGGGTGCAATGTTCTATCCGGTTGGCGGATAGAACGGGAGACGCGGCCAAGCTTCAGAACACCATTCGAGTGGAAGCGCGGGTTCCGGGACTGCGACGTCGCCTATTTCAGGCGATGAGTGTGGATTGATCCCTTCAACTCGAAAACTGAACTCTAAAAGTTTGTTCTGGAGGAATTTTATGCTGACCTCGCAAGCCGTGGCTTGTGCGATGGCCCCGTTGCGTCGAATTATCCCGATTTCCAAGCTTGTGCGGCGTGGTTTCGTCGCCGCGTCTGCTGTGTTGATGCTGCTTCTCCTGCAAGGCCCAATGGCCCTTGCCCAGCCCGCTCCTGAGGCGGGCGGCGAAGCCAGCCTTCATCTGCCCGATCTTTCTAGCGTGAATTTCTTTGGAATGAACGGTCACGCGCTTCTGCTGATCGGATTAATCTTCTGCGTCTTCGGCCTTCTCTTCGGACTTGCAATCTATCTCCAGCTGAAGAACCTTCCGGTCCACAGCTCGATGCGCGAGATCTCCGAGCTGATTTATGAGACCTGCAAGACCTATCTCGTGACGCAAGGCAAGTTTCTTGCCGTGCTCTGGATATTCATTGCCATCATCATGGCGCTCTACTTCGGAGTTCTCGCGCCGATTCCGGGACACCCCGTCGCCTTCACACTGACCATCATTCTTGCCTTCAGCGTCGTGGGTATTCTCGGCAGCTACGGCGTGGCGTGGTTTGGTATCCGCGTAAATACTTTTGCGAACTCTCGCACGGCGTTCGCCGGGCTGGGTGGCAAGCCGTTCCCGCTCTACGCGATTCCGCTTAAGGCGGGCATGAGCATCGGCATGCTCCTGGTGAGCGTTGAACTGCTCATCATGCTCTTCATCCTACTGTTCGTGCCGGGAGATTACGCGGGACCCTGCTTCATAGGATTCGCAATCGGCGAATCGCTCGGAGCCGCGGCGCTGCGAATTGCCGGCGGCATCTTCACCAAGATCGCCGACATCGGCTCTGACCTGATGAAGATCGTCTTCAAGATCAAGGAAGACGATGCGCGCAACCCCGGCGTAATTGCAGATTGCACCGGCGACAATGCGGGCGACTCCGTCGGACCCAGCGCGGACGGCTTCGAGACCTATGGCGTAACTGGCGTAGCTCTTATTACCTTCATCCTGCTTGGCGTGCCGAATTCGACCGTACAAGTGCAGCTGTTGGTATGGATCTTCGTCATGCGCATCATGATGCTGGTCACCAGCGCCGTCTCGTATTTCATCAACGACTTTATTGCCAAGGCACGCTTTGCCAACAGCGATCACATGAATTTCGAGACGCCACTCACGTCGCTCGTGTGGATCACTTCGATTTTCTCGATCATCGCCACATTCATCATCTCCAAACTGATGATTCCCGTCGTGCAAGGCAATGACACGCTGTGGTGGAAGCTTTCGTTGATCATCTCCTGCGGAACCCTCGCCGGCGCAGTGATTCCTGAATTGGTCAAAGTATTCACCTCGACAGACTCGCGCCACGTGAAGGAAGTCGTAACTTCATCGCGAGAAGGCGGAGCTTCCCTGAACATCCTCTCCGGACTGGTCGCGGGAAACTTCTCCGCGTACTGGCTGGGACTCACGATGGTTGCGCTGATGGGTCTGGGCTACTACTTCACGCTTGGACTCACCTCGGACTTGATGTTGGCTCCGGCGGTCTTTGCATTTGGTCTGGTCGCCTTTGGCTTCCTCGGCATGGGACCGGTAACCATCGCCGTCGACTCCTACGGACCGGTTACGGACAACGCCCAATCCGTGTACGAACTCTCGTTAATCGAGCACGTGCCGGTAGCAGACATTCAGCGTGAGTACAAAGGCACCGTCAACTTCCAGCGCGCGAAGGACCTGCTCGAGGAAAACGATGGAGCGGGCAACACCTTCAAGGCAACGGCAAAACCGGTGCTGATCGGAACCGCCGTAGTCGGAGCGACCACGATGATCTTCTCGATCATCATGGCACTCACACATGGTTTGCGCGACAACCTTGCCAATCTTTCCCTGTTGCATGCGCCGTTTGTGCTGGGACTCATCTCGGGTGGCGCGATTATCTACTGGTTCACCGGTGCTTCAACGCAGGCTGTAACCACCGGCGCTTATCGAGCGGTGGAGTTCATCAAGGCCAATATTCGCCTGGAGGGTGTTGAAAAAGCTTCGGTCTCCGACAGCAAGAAGGTCGTTCAGATCTGCACCCAGTATGCACAGAAGGGAATGTTCAACATCTTCCTCGCTGTCTTCTTCGTGACTCTCGCTTTCGCGTTTGTGGAGCCCTTCTATTTCATTGGCTACCTCATCTCGATCGCAGTCTTCGGCCTGTATCAGGCAATCTTCATGGCCAACGCAGGCGGAGCCTGGGACAATGCGAAGAAGATCGTTGAAACCGAGCTTAAGCAAAAAGGCACGCCTCTGCACGATGCCACCGTCGTGGGCGACACCGTGGGAGATCCGTTCAAGGACACTTCTTCTGTGGCGATGAACCCGATCATCAAGTTCACCACGTTATTTGGATTGCTAGCGGTTGAGTTAGCGGTCCATCTGACGAGCGAACGCGGAGCACAACTCACGAACGGCCTGGCAGTGCTCTTCTTCGCGATCTCGATGTACTTTGTCTGGCGGTCGTTCTACGGCATGCGCATCGGGAGCCAGAAGGCAGCTTAGCTGGAAGCGTTCAAACGATTCAGATGCCGTCTCGAAATGGGACGGCATTTTTACTTCATTGCGAGATATCGATCGGGGTGGCCGTTTGTTCATCTCTGATTCGTTCTGCTACCCTGCCAGCAATTCAGTTGTAACGAGGATCACCAATGCAGTCATCATCCCGATTCTTCTTCCTCTTACTCGTTGGCTTCAGCCTCTCCGCATTTGCAGCTGACAAGAAGTCTGTCCCCCAACCTGCTGACTCATCGCTAGCGATCGCTCAATCGCAGCGGGAAAACCTTGACTACGGCATGTATCAGCGCATCCGCGACGAGGCGATTGGGCACTCGCACATCATGGAATACGCCTCCGGCCTGATGGATGGAATCGGCCCACGTCTCACAGGCTCCCCAAACGCCAGGCGAGCAAACGAGTGGACTCGCGATCAACTTACAGCGATGGGCTGCAGCAACGCCCACCTCGAAGACTGGGGTGAATTCGGCATGGGGTGGCAGCAGGTAAATACCTGGGCTCGTATGTCTTCGCCCGACACTGCAGTTTTCATCGCACAAGCATCGCCGTGGTCACCCTCCACCAATGGCGCAGTAAGCGCTCCTGCAACCTGGGTAGACATCAAAGACGAGAAAGATTTTGAGAAATACAAAGGGAAGCTGGCAGGAAAGATCGTTCTTTACGGCGAGATGCGCGAGGTGAAGCCGGTCGACAAGGCTCTCTTTAGTCATCTGGAAGATGACGATCTCAGGAAGCTGGCCGACTACCCCTTAGCCAGGCGCGAAGGCGATGGCTTTCAAACGTTCCTCAAACGCCTCGAGTTTCGCGAAAAGGTTGGAAAATTCTTTGCCGACGAGAAGGCCGTCGCGGTAATCGTTCCAAGCCGCGATGGACGCAACAACGGCGGTTCCGGCGGAACCATCTTCGACGACACCGGCTCCACCTTTGGCTGGTTTGTCTACCGGCGCGAACATGCCAGTCCAATTCCGAGCGCAGTAATGGCAATCGAGAACTACGGGCGCGTTTACCGACTGCTCAAAGCGCATGTGCCGGTGAATATCGAAATGAACATCGATGCCAAGTTCACCGGTGACCACGAACATGGCTTCGACACTATCGCCGAAATTCCGGGAGCTGATCCCAGGCTCAAAGATGAAGTCGTGATGGTCGGTGGCCACCTTGATTCCTGGGCTTCGGGAACAGGAGCTACCGACAACGGAGCCGGCACGGTAGTGGCGATGGAGGTGATGCGCATTCTCAATTCCCTCCAGGTGAAACCGCGCCGCACGATTCGCATCGGTCTATGGACTGGAGAAGAACAAGGCGAATTCGGATCCTACGGCTACGTAAAGCAACACTTCGGATTTGTTCCTCGATCTACTGAGGCAGACCAACTTAAGCTCACCGAATTTGACCGCAAGCCGGCTGGCCCCGTGGAGACCAAACCCGAATATCAAAAGATTTCCGCATACTTCAACCTCGACAACGGCAGTGGACGTATTCGTGGAGTTTATCTGCAGGAGAACGCCGCTCTCGCTCCTATCTTTGCGCAGTGGATGGAGCCGCTAAGAGATCTTGGGGTTACCACCATTACTATGCGCAACACCGGTGGCACCGACCACGAGGCTTTCGACTCCATTGGTGTGCCCGGGTTTCAGTTCATTCAGGATCGCCTGGACTACGGATCACGGACGCACCACTCCAATATGGATACCTATGAGCGCTTGCAGGAAGAGGATCTGGCCCAGGCTGCTGCCGTGGAAACAATCTTCGTCTATAACGCCGCGATGCGCGATCAGATGCTGCCGCGTAAAGCTTTCCCTCATCCAGAACTTGAAGAGCAACGCAATGCGCCCCTGAAGAGCGCTATGCCCGGGGCGGAGATTCAGGAAAAGGACGCCAAAGAAAAGGCGGAGAAGGCAGAACAAGGCACACCCTCCCGATCCCAATAAGATCAAGACACACGTAGGTTTTTGCTGGGTTTTGGAGTAAATTGACGAAACATCCCCGCAACCCCCAGCATCCAATGAAGTGAAATCGCAAGGCTAAACGGCCTTTGGGCAGATATGCCTTTGTTGGGCAACAAGGAAGCGAAGGAGTAAGAGTCGTGAACCAACGGCTGAAACAACTCATGAAAGAGCTGGGAGAGGCGATCAACGAATCGCTCTCCGAAGCAGAACCGATTGCGCAGGTGATCGGCCGGATTAAAGGCGAGGGATACGATGTGTTCCTGGTAATGGAAGCCACGGTCGGCTTCAATCGGCGCGAAGACGACGAATCGGCGTCAGCAACTGTGCGGGGAAACAAGTCTTTGACGGCCGTTCCAGATCTGCAGATCAACGCGCAGGATCTTCGTTTCCTAAAATCGCTGCGTATCAGCCTCTCGGAAGCTCGCGACGTAAAAGATTCCGCTGCTTGAGTTCCTTTTAGGTTCTATCCAGATTTCAGCAACCCGGAGCAGAGGCTCCGGGTTTTGCTTTTAGCTGTTATCATCGTCTGTTTTCGGGTCGCTGTCCGGCCCGCCTACAAAGTCGCACTCGGATTCGCAGCACATTCGCTAGATCATGAAGGACACACTCGGAGTCTTACTGGCCGGAGGCGCGGGCGAGCGTCTCTTCCCGCTTACGCGCGACCGCGCCAAACCTGCGGTGACCTTCGGCGGCAACTACCGCATTATCGACATCAGCCTATCCAACTGCATCAACTCAGACCTGCGCAAGGTCTATATCCTCACGCAATACAAGGCGCTGTCACTCAACCGTCATATCCGCGAGGGCTGGGGCACGATCGTCGCGAGCGAACTTGGCGAGTTCATCGAGATCCTGCCGCCGATGAAGCGCGTCAGCGAAAACTGGTACATGGGCACGGCTGACGCTGTGTATCAAAACATTTACTCCATCGGAAGCGAGCAGCCGAAGTACGTCCTCATCCTCTCAGGCGACCACATCTACAAGATGAACTACGACCTGATGATGCGGCAGCATGTCGATGCAAATGCAGACGTTACGCTGGCTACGATTCTCATCGATCCAAGTGAATCGTCGCGCTTCGGAGTAGTGGACATCGACCGCGAGAGCCGGGTAGTCGGATTTGAAGAGAAGCCCAAATCAACACAGCTCCGCTCTCCCTTCAATCCGAATATGTGCTCGGGATCGATGGGCGTCTATCTGTTCAACACTGACGTGTTGTTGCCCGCGCTATTGAAGGATGCCGAAGATCCCGAATCCTCTCACGACTTCGGCCACGACATTCTCCCCAAGCTTCTGGAGGAGTACCGGGTTTACGCCTTTAACTTCATCGACGAAAACAAGAAGGAAGCGCTCTACTGGCGCGACGTCGGCACACTCGACGCCTACTTCGACGCCAACATGGACGTGGTCGCGGTATCGCCGGTCTTCAACCTGTACGACAAAGCCTGGCCGATCCGCACGCATCAACGCCAATATCCTCCGGCTAAATTTGTTTTCAGCGAACCTGGACGCACAGGAATGGCAGTGGATTCAGTCGTCTCGTCGGGATGCATCATCTCCGGCGCGGCAGTGCGGAAATGCGTAATGTCGCCGGATGTGCGCGTGAACTCCTATGCTGAAGTGGAGTCGTGCATTATCTTTTCGCACGTAAACATCGGGCGCCATTGCCGCATTCGACGGGCCATCGTTGACCGCGACGTCCACATTCCTGAAGGCAGCGTGATCGGCTACGACGCGGAAGAAGATAAGCGCAACTACTTCGTCACCGACAGCGGGATCACCGTGGTGACCCGCGACTACTCCCTCTTCGAATCGCCCGTCGCGGTGGATTACTTCACGTCAGAATAGCGGGCAGATGCTCAATCGCTTTCTGAATACCCGGATACCCTCGATCCTCTCGGCGCTCGCGTTCATCGTTTTCTCGCTATTGTTTATTCGCGCGCTCGTCGGAGCGCGTGAGCCAGCTACAGCTACCCCAGAGGTGCTTCACGGATTGATTCTGTGGGGCATTCTTGCACTTGCAGCCATGCTGGCCTTCTGCCTGTCTCTCATGAGGGTGACCCGCTACCGGCGAAGCCTGCCGGACAGACCACGGCGACAAAGCTCATGAAATGTGGCACAGCCGCCCTCGGCTGTGGCAGGCTTGTGAGACGCCAACACCGGCCAGCTGCTTACGGCGATTTCCGGCAGCGCTGAGTAAGTCAAAACCCACAGCCGAGGGCGGCTGTGCCACCGGGCCGAAAAATTCGTTGGATGTCGATAATACGTGCGTCAAACGTCGCTCTATCAGAGGCAGGAACATAAGGAGGGGGTTGAATGCGCTACATGTTGCTGGTCTACTCACGAGAGGAAGCTCCCGCCTATCCGGAATCGATGCAGCAGATCGCCGAAACCCACCGGATGCTAATGGCCGAGGCAACGGCGAAAGGCATCCTTGAGGGAGCTGAGCCTCTCAGGCCCACAACGACGGCGACCACGGTTCGGCCGCAAAACGGCAAGTCCATCGTCCTTGACGGCCCATTTGCCGAAACAAAGGAACAGCTCGCCGGATACTACATCCTCAACTGCAAGGATTTGGATGAGGCCATCGAGTGGGCGCAGAAGATACCCACCGGATGCGCGGGAGCCGAAGGATGCATCGAAATTCGTCCGCTGCTGGAAAAGCCTGCGCACCTGCTGGTAGAGGCCGCGCACCATTGACCACGGATTGGGAGGCAGCGGCAGAGTCCGTTTTCCGCGAGGAGTCGGGGAAAATCATTGCGACACTGATCCGCCTGTCAGGATCGTTCGATCGCGCCGAGGATGCGGTCCAGGAGGCTTTCACCTCTGCGCTGGCGTCGTGGCCCAAAACAGGAATCCCAACCAATCCCGCCGCGTGGCTGATGACCACCGCCCATCGCAAGCTGATCGACCAGGGAAGGCGGGAACGCACTCAGCGGGAAAAAGAAGATTCGGTCCGCTATGAAATTGAAGCCTTTCGCCCTGCCAGCGAACCAGAACTCGAGACCGCTATGCACCTGCCCGACGATCGTCTGCGCTTGATCTTCACCTGCTGCCACCCTGCGTTGAATCAGGAAGGGCAAGTAGCATTGACACTGAGGACGCTAGGTGGGCTCAGCACTCCGGAAATCGCGAAAGCGTTTCTCCTTCCGGAACCCACGCTGGCTCAGCGCCTGGTCCGCGCCAAGCGCAAGATCCAGGAAGCGCACATTCCGTACGAAGTTCCACCCCCCGAACGCCTGCCTGAACGCCTCGAATCCGTACAAACCGTGATCTACCTGATCTTCAACGAAGGATATGTTGCAACCGCCGGCGAGCAGCTCGTGCGTACCGACCTTTGTGCTGAGGCGATCCGCCTGTGCCGTGTGCTGGGCGACCTGATGCCGGGGCAGGCAGAGAATCTAGCTCTGCTGGCGCTAATGCTGCTCCATGATTCCCGCCGTTTCGCCCGTGTTCGAGACAGCCAACTGGTCACACTCGAAGACCAAGACCGCACGCTGTGGGACCAGAACAAAATTGCAGAAGGACTCGAGCTGGTGCACAAGGCAGTGAGGCGAGGCCCCGTAGGACAATACCAACTGCAAGCCGCCATCGCTGCCCTGCACAGCGAAGCCAAGATACCTACAGAAACAGACTGGCCACAGATCGCTGCGCTGTACGAAAAGCTTCTCGAATTCAATGCCTCTCCAGTAATCGCGCTGAATCACGCCGTAGCAGTGGCAATGGGCGCTGGTTTGGAAGAGGGACTCAAACAAATTGAAGTAGTCGGAGCCTCAGGGGAGTTAGACCGCTATTACCTATTTCACGCAGCCCAAGCCGACATCCTGCGCAGAATGGGACGCAGGAAAGAATCAGCCACCGCATACACAAAGGCGCTGGAACTCGCGACGAACCGGGTCGAGCAACAGTACTTGCGTCGGCGCCTAAAGGAGGTACAGAACCACTTGCGGTAGCGCGTGCGGGCAATTCGTGTTGATGTGTGCCATCCGGCGCGTTCAGAACGCAAAAGTCCCAACGGCAACTACTCACGCAGAAGAACGCAGATTTACGGATGCACACAGATCGCTAAGGGATTTGGGCTATGATGTCTCGCCCTATGGCGGATCAAGATTATAAGCATGCTGAGTTGACGGAGAAACTAATCGGAATTTTCTTTGAGGTTTACAACGAGCTTGGCCATGGGTTTCTGGAAAGCGTATATGAGCAGGCTTATGTGCTCGTTCTGACCTCGAAGGGAATACAGTTTCAGCAACAATGTCCGGTGAATGTCATGTTTCGCGGCGCCAATGTCGGGGAGTTTTGTGCCGACCTAATCGTCGAACAGGCCGTGATCGTTGAAATGAAGGCCGTTCAGAAACTCGATCTCAGCCATGAAAAACAGTTACTCAATTACTTGCGAGCAACGGATCTTGAGGTAGGCCTTCTACTCAATTTTGGTCCAAGCGCTCAAATCCGCCGACTGATTCTCGAGAACGAACGCAAGCGTCTGCGCAGAAAGGCGGTAGGCTCCAGCCTCTAAGCAACAATCCCAAAAATCTGCGTGCATCCCTAAATCTGCGTTCATCTGCGTGAGTAGTTGATTTTTCGCCGAGCTGCCTACTCGTATCGCAACGCCACCATGGGATCCACGTGGCTTGCACGGTGAGCCGGTATGTAGCTGGCTATCAGGGCTACCGCCGTCATCACCACCGACACGACGACAAACGTGCCTAAGTCTGTAGGCTGCACGCCGTAGAGTAGGCTCCGGATCAGGCGAGCGCCAGCTAGAGCGCCGACTAGGCCGATTACGACACCGACGCCGGTCAAGAGCAGTCCGTGGCCGAGCACATCGCGCACGATCGCCGATTGGCTCGCACCCAATGCCATCCGGACGCCAATGTCTTTTGTGCGTTGCACGACGGTGTACGACAGCACGCCATAAATTCCTACCGCGGCCAACAAGAGCGCAGTCGCGGCAAAGGTCGTCAGCAAAAAAGTGTCGAAATGGGACTGTTCGAGCTGGCTTGAAACTCGTTCCTGCAGGGTTGAGACACGATAGATAGGCACGCCAGGCGCTGCCTTGGCCACCGCCGCGCGTAGTTCGTTAACGGGAATCACGGCTCCCTGCGTGCGCACGACTATGTCCATGGTGCGGCCGATCCAGTCCCAGGCTGAGGGAGGCATCTGCGCAATGGGCATGTAGAACTCGGGGAAGATTTGCCGGTCGAGTCCCCAGGCACGGACGTCGCCGACAACTCCTGCGACTTCGTGCCAAACAGGATCCATGCGCCCTCTGGGCCCACTCTCACAGCAGGCGAAGCGTTTCCCGATGGGATTCTGATTGGGCCACATGGTTCGCGCGAGGGTCTCATTCACCAGCACCACTAACGTCCGGTCGCGAGTGTCTGCGGGAGTGAAGTCGCGGCCCAGCCTCAGAGGGATGCGGGTGGTGGTCAGATATCCGGGAGAGACGATTCTCACCCTTGCATCCACCAGGTTTGACGAATCGAGAGCCTTGCCTTCGGCCAGCAATCCGTTGCTGCTTCCGCCGCCCATCAGCGGAGCTCTTGAAACGACTGCGGCGGAGGCGACGCCGGGCAGCCCTTCAATGTTGTTGAGAACCCCCTCAAAACCTTGGCGCGCCTTTGCAGGATCGCTGTAGGCGGCTTCGGGCAGGCCAACTCGCCCTGCCATGAGATTGGAAGTGTCGAAGCCGGGCTGCACTTTAGCGAGAACCATCGCGCTACGCACCAGCAGTCCCGCGACGGCGAGGAGCATTAGGGCGAGTGCAACTTCGCCGACTACGAGCAAGCTGCGCACATGATCGCGGCTGGAGGTGGAGCGAGCGGCCTGGAAAGTTCCGGTCAGGCGCACGGATGCTGATCGCAGAGCCGGCGCCATGCCGAAGAGCAGGCTGGAGACTACGGCGATGGCGGCTGCGAAGCAAAGCGCAACGGTGTCAACGCGGGCTTCCTCGATACGTGGCACTCCCGGAGGAGCGCTTGCGATTAGCCAGCGGACTCCGGCAATAGCCAGGAAGATTCCCACAATTGCACTCACACCAGCCAGCAAAAGATTCTCTGCGAGGAGCTGCCGCACGATGCGCTTGGGTGTTGCTCCCAAGGCTGCGCGGACGGCGATTTCGCCCTGGCGTCCGCGGGCTCGGGCTAGCTGCAGGTTCGCGATATTGGCACACCCGATCAGCAGGACGAATCCCACCGCTCCAACGACAGTGAAGAGGGTTACTCGCTGATCACCGAGCAGGACTTCGGTCAGCGGTGTGAGGCTGAAGCCACGATCTTTGTCGTCGATGGGGTAGCGCTGGGCTTGCCGCGCGGAGAGGACGTTCAGCTCGGCGCGGGCTTGCTCTACGGAGACTCCATCTTTCAGCCGCGCGAAGATCTCGAGATAGTGATTGTCGTGGTCAGCAAGCTGGGCGGCCGTGTAGGCCGCAGGGATCCAGATGTCGGACTTGCTCAGCAGCGGATCGAAGCTTCGTGGCATGACTCCAACAACGACTAAAGGCACGCCGTTGACGTGGATCGCCCGTCCCATGAGCCCGCGATCCTCGTGAAAGCGTGTCCGCCAGAGCCGTTCGCTGATCACCGCTACTGCATCTCGCCCGGGAGCATCCTCGGCTGAGGTAAACACCCGTCCCAAGAGGGGGCTAACCTGGAAGGTGTTGAAGTATTCGGCGTCGACGCTCTCGCCGTCGATGCGTTCGGGAGCCTCTTCGGTCGCGAGATTATAGGCGGCGGAGGCGGAAGACGAAACGCTGGAGAACGAGGAGTTCTGCTGGCGAATGTCGGCGAAGTTGCCGACTGATACTCCGCCACCCCCACGGCCTTGCCAGATCTCCTGCAACAGCATCACGCGCTCCGGCTGGGCCATAGCCAGAGGTCGAAAGAGCACAGCGTCGACGATGCTGAAGATTGCGGTGTTCGCTCCAATGCCAATAGCCAGCGTGAGAATGGCAACGACAGTGAATGCTGGCGTCTTGCGCAGAATGCGTGCGCCGTAGCGGAGATCCTGAATCCAGGTGTGCATGCGTTATTTCTTAGTCCTCTTGATAGCGGTGCACTAGCGAGGCCGTTTTCAGCCAGGATAGGGTGCTGTGTACTCATGGACATGCCGCACACGAGCTATACCGTGGGAGGACTGCGCGGCTCCGAAGTCGGAACGTGGTGTTCAAATTCGGACAGTAAGCTTTGCGGGGGTCACGACCGTCCCCTGGCTGTGATTCTGCGTGAAGCAAAATCGCTGTCAGCTGTTTCCAGAATCGCGTTGATTTTTGCTTTTTCTTCGTCTAGGATGGAGCCGAGGTTGCGCCGAGGATGGCGCTGAAGTCGTCGGCCGGCGCACTTAGTCGTTCGCGAGTGATCATGCATAGAGAAATTGATCTCGGGCGCGAATTCCCTGTTATTTCACTGTTAATTCCCTGCCCGTTTTCGGAGTCCCCTGTGTTCATGCGGGTTTCAGGATGAATCCACTCGCGCGAAAAAATTCGCTGTTTTTTTCGCTGTTATTTTCGCTGTTATTGCCCTGATCAGTGAAAGAACAGTGAATTCGCAATCAGCATGAGCACGAAGCCGGCGGCCAGGAGAGGGATCGCTTTCGCTGCCGGGCTGCACGTCGCGCAGTGCAAATGTCGCCAGGAGCTTGTTCCAGCCTTGTTAGAATCCCTGAACTCCAATAATTTGTTGAACTTTCGTCGCCAAGGCTGCGTATCTCGCTGGCAAGTTGAGACATTCAGCCCAAACCGCAAAGAGAGCTCCGGCGGGACGGATACCGGCGTGCATGGTACGGTCCGGTTACCGCACCAAATCTGCAACGGCGCGTAAGCTGGTCCGTCATCCTTCTTTCGGGACTTTCGCTGTATCGGCCCAGGGCAAGATAGCCGCAAGATCGCAGGCGGGAACGATTGTTCCATTTACTGCACCACAGCCAAGACCGGCTGTGCCAAATGAAAGAAGCCTAAACCGGTTGGAAGAAAACGCGCTAACAGCTGCCCTGGTTCGACGATGCATAGCAGGCGATGCAACCGCTTGGGAAGACCTCGTCAAGCAGCAGAACCGGCGTATTTACAACATTTGCTACCGGTTTACGGGCTCGGCGAGCGACGCCGAAGACCTCACTCAGGAAGTCTTCATTCGGCTTTATCGAACAATGGGCAGCTATGCGGCGGATCGGGGATCCTTCAATACCTGGCTTGCGACCCTCACGCGCAATATGCTGGTCGACCATTTCCGCCGCACGCGGCAGGAGCGCATGACGGACTCCATAGACGCCGCTCCCGCGGCCAGTGAGGATGCTCCGACGCTAGCGGAGCGCATCGAAGACGAGGCTCCCTCGCCGCAATCCCGATTGGCCAGCAAAGAGACCCAAAAGATGGTGCAACAGGCCCTGCAGAGAGTCTCCCCAGACCTGCGGGAGGCAGTGATTCTGCGAGATTTACAGGACATGGACTACAAAGAAATTGCGGTCGCTCTAAAGGTTCCGGAGGGTACCGTAAAGTCCCGAATCAATCGCGGTCGGGCGGAACTGGCAAGACTTTTATCGCGTATTAATAAACAGGCGGTCTAGTGTGGACAATCGCAGCCAATTCGAGAGGAAAGAAGGCACGTCAGGGCTGACCTGCGCCGAATTCGACGCGCTGATGACCGACGCTTTTGACGGTCTCCTCACCCCGGCTTCGCAGCAGAGCTTTGACGCTCATCGCCTGCAGTGTCCCACTTGCGGTCCTCTCTTCCGCGAGGCCGAAGCGGGGATGTCCTGGCTTCATACGTTGGCAGAAGTCGAGCCTCCGGCAAGTCTGATACACAACATCCTCGCAGCCACAACCGTTCAGACGAGCGCAGCGATTGCAGCCGCTCCCAAATTGGGCTGGAAGCAGCGACTTTCAGAAGTGTGGGCCGATGTACTTGCGCCTTTCCGGGCTCTGGTAGCTCAGCCGCGAATGGCCATGACTGGAGCAATGGCGCTTTTCTCAGTTTCGCTTTCGTTGAATCTGGCGGGAGTGAAGCTCGGCGATCTGCGTCATATGGACTTGCGACCAAGCGCTCTGAAAGAGCAGGTCACGATGAAGTACTACGAAACCACGTCGCGGGTAGTGAAGTACTACGAAAATATTCGGCTGGTGTATGAGGTCGAATCGCGGCTGCAGGAGCTGAAACGCGCCACTACCACCGAACCGGAGCCGGAGCAGCGTCCACGCGACCGCAACAAGACAGAAAACGAGAAGGACAAGGAACGCAAGCAGAATTACTACAGTATGGACAGGCCGAAAGTTCAGCTTGCGAAATGGAGTACAAACGAATTGAATCTGTGCAGTAACTTTGAACCAGGCTTCGTGCTGCAGAAATCCAGCGACGAAGTCGGCATCTACAGCAACGCGCATTTCGCGGTATCCGTACTCTCCCAGGGTTTCGAGCACAGCTACGAATCGACTAGGGGCTTACTCGCATGACTTGCGCAGTTCACACTGATCAACCTGCAACCTCCTATTGCCGCACCTGCGGAAAAGCGCTTTGCCAGAGTTGTCAGCGCGATGTCCGCGGCGTGATTTATTGCCAGGATTGTCTCGCAGCTCGGCTTGAAGGCACCGTTCCTCCGGCCGCGGCGAACGCTCCGAACGCGGTCTACGTGGCTCCGGCGAGTTCTGCCAGCCCGGGCCTTGCTGCCGTGCTTGGTTTCATCCCCGGCGTCGGCGCGTTCTATAACGGGCAGTTTGCCAAGGGCTTCGTGCACGTTTTTGTCTTCGCCGTGCTTTGCCATCTCGCTAATAGTGCAGACTTTCTCGGCTTACTGGTGATGGCCTGGCTCTTCTACATGGTCTTTGACGCGTACACCACGGCCAAGGCGCGGCAACTTGGCCAGCCATTACCCGACCATCTTGGACTCAACGCGCTGCTGGCCAGTTTCGGATTGGGAACAGCGCTTGGCCATCCTCAACCGGCTCATGCCGGCGCTCCATCGACAACAAGTACCACGACGCCAGCTGATGTTGCTCAGGCGCAGGTTGCGAACCTTGCGCCGCTCGATCCGAGCACTTCGTCCGAATCGACGCAACCTTACGCTCCCGATCCAGGCGGCCCGCAGGGTGGTTTTGGTCCTGGAGGTGTGCCGATGGGAGCGATCATCCTGATCGCTCTCGGTGTACTGCTGCTGCTCGAGAACCTCGGCGTGCTGGCGTTTCGCTGGACCGCACAGTTCTGGCCAATCATTCTGATCGTGTTGGGAATCTGGCTGGCGTTCCGCCGCATGAGCATGACGCAGGGAAGGAACTAGACGTGGCGATCTACGATCACGACGATTACTACGTTCCCAACCGCGCCTGTCACTGTCTGCGCTGCTCTTCACGGTGGCTCATGGGACCAGCCGTGCTGATTACAGTCGGTGTGCTCTTTCTTCTGCAGCAACTACACATCTTCAACTTCGGCAGCACGTTTCCAGTACTGCTGATCGTGATTGGCTTAGTGAAGATTGCGCAGCGATCTGCGCCTGATACCGGGCATATTCCACCGCCTCCGTACTACCCACCGGGAATGCAGGTTCCACCCGTACCACCCGCATCTCCCAGTAACCGGCCTGACTCGGAGGTGAACCGTGGCTAGTCCTCCGCAGATGCCCTACGATCCTCGCTATTCGCGGTATCGTCGACCGCGCTCGATGGCCGGTCCGATCATCCTGATCGGAGTCGGCGTCATGTTCCTGTTGATGAATATGCGCCTCGTGAGCTGGCCCAGACTGGGTTGGTTTTTTGCCACATGGTGGCCGGTGCTGCTCATCGTGTTCGGGCTGATTCGCATTGCCGAATACACGATTGCGCGCAGCCGTGGAGGTCCTGCTCCGCGCCTCGGCGGTGGCGCGATTTTTCTCTTGATACTGCTCATCGTGATGGGACTCTCTGCTTCGTCGGCCCGGCACGTGAACTGGCAAGCGATTGGCAACAACGTCGACGTGAATCCCGGATGGGATGGCATGTTTGGCGAGAAGTACGAGTTCACTCAGGAACTCTCGCAGCCACTGCCGGGTGATGGAAGAATCCAGATCGACTCAGACCGCGGTTCGGTTACAGTCCACGTCGCCGAGAACGGTGATTCGCCGGTGAAGATGGTGGTCCATCGCCACATCTCGGCAGACTCGCAGGAAGCCGCCAACAAATTCAACGACCAGCAGAAGCCCGCCATGAGCGTGGATGGAAACATTCTCCGCATCAATTCCGGAGAGCACGTAGCCCACGTTCAGGTTGGGTTCTCAATGGGACCGCGCATCGTCACCGATCTGGAAATCTGGGCTCCACGCAAGGCTCCGGTACAGGTGAATGCCGGCCGTGGAGACGTGAACGTTTCGCAACGCGACGCTGACGTGAAGATCACAACCACGCGCGGAGATGTTCAGGCCGACCAGATCAAGGGCAATGTAGAGATTATCGCTCGCCGGGGCAACGTTCAGGCCAGTCAGGTCACTGGCGATGTCCATGTGGAAGGCAGGGCGGACGATGTTACGCTAAGCGATATTTCAGGCGTCGCCCTGCTAGAAGGCGAATTCTTCGGCGACACCAAGCTCTCGCACATCGGCAAGTCGGTGAAGTTTCACAGCACCCGTACCGATTTGGAACTGGGAAGACTTGACGGCGATCTAAGCATGGATTCTGGCGATCTGCGAGTCAGCTCAGTCGCTGGTCCTTTTGAAGTCCGCACGAAGGCTAAGGACATCCGCCTGGAAGACGTGTCAGGACCAATCACTGTCGAGAACAGCCACGGAGAGATTGATGTTCGTCCCAAGGCCCCGTTTGGCGATGTGACCCTCAACAATCATCAGGGCGCAATCCACATCGTGTTGCCGGAGGCGGCGGGATTTACTGTGGCAGCTCGCAGCAGCCGCGGAGAGCTGGAGAGCGACTTCCCACTCAATGTCACGAAGAATGGCGACGATCACGTAGCCGAAGGCAACGTCGGGAAAGGCGGCAAGAAGCTACAGCTCACTACGGATCACGGGACGATTGAGATTCGGAAGGGATGATAGAAATCGGGTGATCGGGACATCGGGGGATCGGCTGAAGTAAACAAAACCTTCCTTGTCGGAATAAATCTCAGTCGCAATCTGCAGAATTTAAGAAACTCACTTGAATCTAGGTCAGTGCTGGCGCTAATAGCGTCTCGCAGTTCCTTCGCCCGATCACCCGATCACCCGATCACCCGATTCTTTATTGGCCGGATCAGCCAATGACCCGATTGTTTCCCTCACGATCTGCTCAGCCCGCTCAATCACCTCATCGAGAGTCATGCTGGTCGAGTCGATCACGACCGCGTCGTTAGCTGCTACCAAGGGAGACACTGAGCGCGTCCGGTCGCGCTCATCGCGGGCGCGCATCTCCGCGAGTACCGCTGCTGAAGGTTCAACCACGGGATTCTGGTGAAAACGGCGATTGCCGCGCACTTCGGGTGCCGCATCCAGGAAGATCTTCACATCAGCATTGGGAAATACCGCAGTGCCGATATCACGGCCCTCCATCACAACTCCGCCTTTTGAACCTAACTCCCGTTGCTTGTGAACCATCCATTCCCGCAATTTCGGGTGTACCGAGACCCGTGATGCCGCCTCGGTAACATCTTTTTCGCGAATGCGGGTAGAAACATCTGCGTTGTCGAGCTTCACTCGGTTGCCGTCGATCTGCGGTTCGAGAGTGATCTTTGATCCTAACGCGAGATTCACCAGCGCGCTTTCGTCGTCTACGTCGACATCATTCTCGATAGCTTTGAGAGCCAGCGCCCGATACATGGCGCCGGTTTCGATGTTGAGGTAATTCAGTTTGCGCGCGAGGCGCGAAGCCAACGTGCTCTTCCCTGCTCCGGCAGGTCCATCGATCGCGATCACTATTGCACGCCTGCCTGGCGCGTCAACCATTGCGTCTCCTCGGCTGCAAAGTTGCACCATGCTCACGAGTTGCCCGCGGCGTTTCAGAGCGGACGTTGCTGTGGGACACGGTAATCAAGGCTCTCGACTCACTGGGAGTGTACGAGAACTCGCGTGCCGCCAGAAGAGCCTTTACGACTTCAGCAACGCGGGCGCGTGATGTGAACGTGGAGAAGAAGGCCTCGATCTCCTCCAGCGTAGCCGCAACCGTGCAATCGAGATACTTAGATATCAGCGCCGACAACGCCTCGGCATCGGAGATGCGCACGCCTTCGTTCACCGCCTCGGGAGCCCAGCGATAGTAGACGTCCCAGCTATCTCCTGCTTCGGGATGATGATCAACGCGAGTGATCTTCAAAGCCGCGGATAACTCCTGCAAGGCGCGATCGAGGACAGCTTCGGACAGACCACGTCCCAGTTGCTCCTGAAGCTGCGCTCCTGAGAGTGGACCTTTCGCATCGAGCTTTTCGAATACGTGTTCGGATAGCAGCGAGGCCTGGCCGCGGGCCCGGCTCCGCACAAGCTGCTTAGGCTTGCGATCGCTGGCCAGAGTGTAGTAGTACGGAAACACCGCGGAAGAGAGAAACAAGCCCTCGCCATGCAGCTGCGCTTCGAAGACAAACTTATTTCGCACTAGCTTCTGAAGTAACTCTTCAGCTCTCTTCGCTCGCGGATCGTTGAATGCGTTTTGGCGCGTCGGCAGCTTCTGATCGCTTCCGAGCGTCGCACCGATCAATGTGGGCAATAAGGTCGCGTGGCGCGTGGGATAAAAAAGACACATTCCGACAGAATCGACGAACTCGCGAGCTTCCTCCAACGTGCGGATAGGCTCTCCATCCAGCCGCCACTTCTCACGCCGAAGATGTTGGAGTTCGAGTTCAGTCATGAGTCGCCTCTGTCATTCCGAAGCCGCGCCTTGTGCGGCGAGGAATCCCTACTGTAAGCACACAGCATCGGCACGGTAGAGATCCCTCACGAAGGTTCGGGATGACACCTCCGATTTCAAATCCGTTTGAACGCTCTTTGTATGTCCTTCACAGAATAACGCAGGACGACTGGACGCCCGTGAGGGCACGACATTGGGCATTCAGTTTGGGCTAGCTCCCGGAGCAGCCATTCCATTTTGTTCTGCTCCAGAGGCATGTTGACCTTAATAGCCGCGTGACACGCAATCGATGCCGCTATGCGGTGGCGGATGGCGTCGAGGTTCAGCATCTGCTGTTCGCGTTCAAAGTCACCCAGCAGCTCGCTGAGCATTTGTTCCATATCGCAGCTTTCTATACCAGCAGGCACGGCCTTGACGACGACCGTCCGCGATCCAAACAGCTCCACCTCGAAGCCGTTACGTCCGAGTTCATCGGAGATTTCGGCAAAGACAGCCTGCTGACCCGGAGTAAGCTGTACCACAATCGGCATCAGCATCTTCTGGACGGGAATGGATTCGGTCTGCCTTTGTATCAGCACACGTTCAAACAGCACGCGCTCATGCGCCACATGCTGATCAATGATCCAAAGGCCTTCCTGATCGACGGCCAAAATGAACGACTCGCGTATCTGCCCGAGCGGCCGCAATGAAGCAAGCTGCGGAACAACACCCTCTTCAACTTCGGCCCGGTCGTCGATCACTGCGCTGCAAGCACTGCCTCCGGAAACTGACTCCCAGTTCGGGACTGCCGCGGTGATGGCTGCGATCTCTGACCTCGCTCCTGGCGAGGACTGGATCACGAAAGCATTGTCGAACGCTAGCGGTGCTGTCTGGGCCGGAGGTGCGGTTGCTGTGAGCACGAATCCCGCAGCTTCGTCTTGTGCTTCTCCGCGCAGAGAGGCTCCGGGAGAGAGTGCTACAGCCGCGGTCGGTTGCGCAGAAATCTCGCGTGTGAACTGCGGCACCGGACGCGCCTTCATCAGTGCGGCGCGAACCGAGTCACGCACAAAATCATGCACGAATCCTTGCTGGCGGAAGCGAACTTCAGTCTTTGCCGGATGCACGTTGGCATCAACTTCAGTTGGCGGCATCTCCAGGAACAGCAGTACCACGGGAAAAACGGTAGGCGGGATGATGTTGCGATATGCCTCCGTAAGCGCGTGCTGTACTAGGCGGTCACGCACCAATCGCTGATTTACAAACACGAAGATCGAATTGCGATTCAGCTTTTGCAACTCAGGCTTTGACACAAAACCACGCAAGCGCACCTTGCCCGGAGTTGGTGGTTCATAATCCGCAGTCCTGCGCCAGGGCGGAGGCTCCGGAATTCCCACGCGCTCGAGGTCGCTCTCGGCTGCGACTGAGATGAGTTGATCGAGAGTATCGCGGCCGAAAATCTGGTACAACCGCTCGGCATGGGTAGCCACTGGCGATGCAGTCAGGATGTTGTGCGTCGCCGAGTGCAACTCTAAATGTTTGTCGGGATGAGCCAGCGCGTAATGTGTTACGAGTGAAGCAATGTGTGAGAGTTCGGTAGATTCCGCTTTCAGGAATTTCTTGCGCGCCGGAGTGTTGAAGAAGAGGTCACGGACGGTGATCGCGGTTCCTGCTGGTGCTCCCGTCTCTTCGACTTTCAAAAGCTTGCCACCGGCGATCTCGATCCGAGTGCCAGATGTGTCGGCATCCTGTCTGGTTTCGAGGGCGAGCCGCGATACGGACGCGATCGATGGAAGCGCCTCGCCACGAAAGCCCAGAGTATCGATATTCAGCAGATCGTCCGCGTCGTGAATCTTCGAGGTCGCGTGCCGCTCGAACGCGAGCATGGCATCGTCTTGCCCCATGCCGCAGCCGTTGTCCATGATCGCGATGAGCTTCCTTCCGCCAGCCTCGACCTCGATGCGAATACGCGTCGCGCCCGCATCGAGCGAATTCTCGAGAAGCTCCTTCACCACCGATGCGGGCCTCTCGACAACTTCGCCTGCGGCAATTTTGTTGGCGACGTTATCGGAGAGAACGCGAATGCGGCCCATTGGGCTGATTTAATCACAGAACGGAGGAAGAGCGAACACGAAGGTCACCAAGGCAGACAGAGAAGGTCACGACGAATTCTTCCTTTATTTCGTGACCTTCGTGTTCGCCTCTCGGCTTTACGCCTTCACCGCAATTCCCAACTCCTTCAATTGCGTCGCGCTCACTGGAGTGGGTGCATCGACCATGAGATCCACAGCCTTCGCAGTCTTTGGGAATGGGATCACTTCTCGCAGACTGTCCGCACCTGCGAGAATCATCACGATACGATCGAGACCTAAAGCAATACCTCCATGTGGAGGCGTGCCATACTCCAAGGCTTCCAGGAAGAATCCAAATCGCGAGCGCGCTTCCTCATCGGTCATACCGAGCGCGTTGAAGATCTGCTTTTGAATGTCCTGGCGATGAATACGAATAGAGCCTGAGCCCAACTCGGTTCCGTTCAGCACAATGTCATACGCCAACGCCCGCACTGCTCCCGGATCTGAGAGCAGCTTGCCGAAGTCTTCCTCATGCGGCGACGTGAAGGGATGGTGCGCAGCGTTCCAGCGACCATCCTTGTCGTCATATTCGAACATGGGAAAATCGGTGACCCAGAGCAAGCAATAGTCGTTTGCAGTACCTGTCTTGTTGAAGGCTCCATGCTTCTCTTTGTACTTCTGCCCAAGAGTTAAACGCAGCGCACCGGCCGACGCGTAAACAGCCTCAGCCCCCTTACGAAATGCTACGGCCGAGCGGTCCTCAGATGGAGCTCCTGCGACGATCACGAGCAAATCGTCAGCCTCTGCCTCCGCCGTGGCGCGGAGCTTGGTTACGGCATCGGGAAAGCTCTTCTCCAGACGCTTTACGTCATCGATGACTTTGACCCCAGGCTTCGGCGCGGCGAGCTGTTTGTTGTCGTCGCGTTCCTTGCGCGAGACTTCGCCCACTTTCGGAATACGGACTGCAACCACCGGCAGCAGCGGATCAAGACTCAAAGCATTTAGGTTCTCCTCGGTGAACGCCTCACGGACATCGGTCATCTCTGGCAGACGCATGTCAGGCTTATCGATCCCGTATTTCCGAATAGCATCGTCATACTTCATGCGCGGAAACGGCGGCTTTAACTCAACTCCTGCCTCGCGGAACGCCGCAACCAGAAATGCCTCGACTACTTCGAAGACCCGATCCTGCGTAGGAAACGAAGTTTCAAGATCGACCTGCGTGAATTCAGGCTGACGATCGGCACGCAAGTCTTCGTCGCGAAAGCAACGCACGATCTGAAAGTATTTGTCGAAGCCGGAGATCATCAAGATTTGCTTGAACAATTGCGGCGATTGCGGCAGAGCGTAAAAAGATCCTGGATAGACGCGGCTCGGCACCAGGTAGTCACGCGCACCCTCGGGAGTGCTACGCGTCATGAACGGCGTCTCGATCTCCAGGAAACCACGGCTCGAGAGTTCTTTGCGAATCGCCAACGAAACCTTGGAACGCAACTCGATGTTCGACTGCATCTCGGGACGACGCATGTCGAGATACCGATACTTCAAGCGCAATTCTTCGTTCCCGATGGCCTGCTCTGAAGGCGAAAACGGCGGTGTTTTTGAGTCGTTAAGAACGCGCAACTCTTCGGCGATGATCTCGATCTCGCCCGTGGGAACATTCTTATTGATGGTCGGGGCATCGCGCCTCTTTACGCTGCCCACAATGGCGAGTACATATTCGGACCGGACTCGGCTCGCCTTTTCGTGCAAAGCTGGATTGCTCTCTTTGTCGAAGACGATCTGCACCAGGCCGGTGCGGTCCCGTAGATCGATAAAGATCAAATTGCCGAGATCGCGGCGGCGGTTCACCCATCCCATGAGAGTGACGGTTTTGCTGGCATCGCTGGCGCGCAGCGTGCCGCACATGTGGCTGCGTTGCAAACTGCCAAGCAAATCGAGCTGAGTGTCGGGCAATGTCGAGTCCTTGAAGCTGAAAGTAATCCTTGATGATAAATGCGATGGGTACTAACACGAATAAAGCATAGGGACCGAAGGCAGCAAAAACAAGAATCGGGTGAATCGGTCGTTACACCGCCCGATCACCCGATCGCGAAACTACCTATCTCTAAACGCTCACTGGCTGCTTTACCGGCACTTGTGTGAACCAGCCATGCCGGTCGGCCACGCGGCCTTCGACGATGTCGAAGAATTCCTTGTGCAGGGCGCGAGTGATTGGACCTGTCTTGCCATCTCCGACCGCGATCTTGTCGACCGTGCGAATCGGCGTGATCTCAGCCGCTGTGCCGGTGAAGAAAACTTCGTCGGCAATGTAGAGCATCTCGCGCGGAATCATCTGCTCGACCACTGGGAACCCCAGCTCGCGGATCAGATCTATGGCGGTGGCACGGGTAATCCCGGGCAGTACCGAGTTTCCAAGCGGTGCGGTGAACACGGTGCCCTTGCGTACGACAAACAGATTCTCACCCGAGCCTTCGCTAACGTAGCCGCTCACGTCGAGAGCAATACCCTCAACGTATCCATTAAGGATGGCTTCCATCTTGATGAGCTGCGAGTTCATGTAGTTGGCGCCGGACTTTGCCATGGCAGGCAGGGTGTTTGGTGCGATTCGCGTCCACGAGGAGACGCAGACATCGACTCCCTCATCGGGCGAATCATGTCCGAGGTATTTGCCCCACGCATAGTTGCAGATGTAAACGTCGATGGGAGAGTTAAACGGATTCACACCCGCCTCGCCATATCCACGCAGCACGATCGGCCGTATGTAGCAAGGATAAACACCGTTGTGAGCGACTACTTCAACCATGGCTTGAACAATCTCTTCCTCGGTAAAGGGCACTTCCATGCGATAGACCTTGGCGGAGTTCAGAAGCCGTTCGGCGTGCTCCTGTGCACGGAAAATCGCGGCACCCTGAGGATGCTTATAGCAACGCACGCCCTCAAATACTGACGAACCGTAATTCACCACGTGCGACATTACATGCAACTTGGCATCGTCCCAGTTGATGAGCTTACCGTTGTGCCATATTTTTTCCGTCTTGGGTATCGCCATGAATGCTCCTTACCGAGATTGGGACAGCGCAAACACTACATTATATTCAGATGCTTTGGCTGCACTCAACGATTTCGTTGATTGCGGGGATAAGCGGACGACCATTTCACCACGGAGACACGGAGGCACGGAGAAGACTTGGGGAGCAAAACCGAACGGTGTGCATACCCTCGATTTGAATATAGTCGCTCAGGGATTGCTAGAGAGCATCGTCGCGACGCTTTGGACCCACTTCCATCTTTCTCCGTGCCTCCGCGCCTCCGTGGTGAATCAGCTCTCTCGCGCGTTCGAAGATTCGCCGAAACATCTCGGCTGTCAGCTTGCCCGTGTTGGTGTTTTGCAGTGAGGGATGATACGTCCCAAGCAACACCATCCCGTTAGGTATCTGGTATTCCGCTCCGTGGCGAAACTCATATGGCGCGCGTGAAGTGATGACTCCGATCCGCCGCAGGTGGTTGAGGTAGGCGTCGAAGCCGATCTTGCCTAGAGCAACTACAACTCTCAACTTCCGCAGCAATGCAATATCTGCATCGAGGAAATGGGCGCAGTTGGCAATTTCCTCTGGCGCCGGCTTGTTGCCCGGAGGGGCGCAGCGCACGGCCGCTGTGATGTAGGCGTCGGTCAGTTTCATACCATCACCGCGGTTGGTCGCCAGCGGCTGGGAGGCAAAGCCGGTTTCATACAGGACGGGGTACATGAAATCGCCAGAGCCATCACCGGTAAATGGACGCCCTGTTCGATTCGATCCGTGCGCTCCTGGAGCAAGACCAAGAATGAGCATGCGCGCGTTCCCATCTCCGAAGCCCGGTACAGGCTTCGCCCAATATTCCCAGTCCATGTAGGCACGTCGTTTGACCCGGCCAATTTCCTCGCGGTACGCAACCAGTCGCGGACAGAGTGTGCAACCGACGACTGCGTGATTCAATTCAGCAATTGATGAGTTGATGACTTTGAGAGAAGAGTTACGGGAGCCGTTCAAAGATGCCGATGTGGCGTTCGGAGCTTGTGAGGCTCTCGCACTCCTCGTCGATACTCGCGTAATCGCCGGCAAAACGATCCTTGAAGCCGAGATAAGAATCTTTATCTTCCCACACGTCGATGGTTAGATAGCGGCCGGATTGTGCATTGTCTTTGACGAGGATGGTTTCGCGATATGCAGAATCGCGACGGAAGAGACGAGCCCAGACGCCCTCGGTCCCGTAGGCGGTTTCAAATTCGTCGCAGTGTCCTGGTTCGACCGTGAATTCCCACAGAATGTAGATCATGAGCGACAAAAAGCCAGCGCTTCGCGCTGGCTTTCTTTAGCGCTTCACCACGACCTGAGCACCGTCAGAATCGTAGCCTTCATCGACAATCGTCTTCTGCGCGGCAGCGCGGATCTTCTGTTCATCGGCATCTTTCGGTGCATCGCAATAGCGGCGGACTACTTCTTCGCCCGCCTGAATTCGCACCAGCCATTTCTTCTTGTCTTTGTCCCATGAGGCTTCTACACGATCTGCTCGCATCATCCCCACCTCGGCACGGCAATATATCACTTCGGATGATCAATTCGATCCTTCCGGGACCGGACGTGTTTCCAGGCTCTCCAGATACTTCTGCGCCTGCTCGACCGAAACTGCCAATTCCTGATCGGAGCTGATGCTCAATCGCGGCCCGCTTAGCGGCTCACGCTCGAAATCTTGCTTCTTCTCCAGGTAGAGCTCTACGGTTCGATTGGCGGCAAAGTGGCTTCCCGATTCGAGGTCCCGACGAATGCGCGCGAGTGCGGTCGCCTCGTCGGCAACACATTCGATCACTGCCAGCGGCGTCCCCATCCGTTCGGCAGCAGCCCGGACGCTCTCTCGTTGATACTGCCGGGAAAACGGCCGACCATCGAGAAATACACGTAATGTCGGCTTCCGCCTGAGCAGATATTCGACGGTCTCGAGCATCACATGCTGGCAGAAATCGTCCTGCTCGACTGTGTATTCAATCTGCGATGGACCAAAGAGAGCTGGCCGGATTAGGTCCTTATCGATTACGAAGCCACCAAAGCGCTCCACCAGAGCACGCGAGAGCGTGCTCTTCCCGGTTCCGGGCAGACCAACCATGAGGATCAGCATTCATGCAGGTTAGCGCAGATGACTAACGAGTCTCACATTCTGAAGCCAGGAGCTAGCAGCAAGTAGCCAGCAGCTTCTTCTGGGTTTGACCGCATTGTTTCGCGGGTCTTACACTTGAAGTTCCGGCCGCTATTGCTGCGCCTCACAGGGTGCTCCGGCTACTTCGAAAGCGCTAGGAACACGGAAATTGACCGAAATAGAGAGCACCACGACCGAACAAAACACAGGCGAGACTCACAACCACGAACACACACAAGAGCCGCGTCCGCTCGGGGAATGTGAGCGCGAGATCTCGGTCGAGATTCCCGCCGATACCGTCTCCCATGAACTCGAGTCGTTCGTTGCCCGCTACCAGAAAATGGCGCGAGTGCCCGGCTTCCGTCGCGGTAAGACGCCGGCAAGTCTGGTGCGTCGCCGCTTCGCGGACGAATTGAAGCAGGAAGTGGTCGAGTCGCTGGTACCCAAGTACTTCCGAGAAGAAGTTCAAAAGCTCGGCTTTGCCCCTATCTCTCAGCCGAAAATCACCGACTTTCATTTTGAAGACAGCGAGCCGCTGCGCTTCAAGGCGGTTTTCGAGATCATGCCAAACATCGAGGTAGCTCCCTACTCGGATCTGAAGGCTGAAAAAGGTGATGTCTCGGTAAGCGAGGACGAAGTCGAGCATGAATTGCAGGCTCTCCGCGAGAACCAGGCTACCTACAACTCCGTCGAAGAAGATCGTGGTCTTCAAGACGGCGACTTTGCGCAAGCCAGCTTCACCGGCACTCCAATCGAAAAGCAGGAATCTAGTCTGGTAGATCCGTCAGGAAATCCCGTCAGTTCCGGACAGCAGGAGACAAAGCCTACAGGGTCGCAGCCCGTCCACATGGACGATGTGCTCGTCGACATCGGTGGCGCCAACACCGTCCGGGAGTTTAGTGAGAACCTTCGCGGAGCCAAATCGGGAGAAGAACGCACGTTCATCATTACGTATCCCGAAGACGCGCAAGACAAACGCCTCGCCGGCAAGACTCTGGAGTATAAGGTCCAGATCAAGGGGATTAAGAAGAAACAGATTCCCGAATTGAACGACGACTTCGCAAAAGGGCTTGGAGACTTCAAGAGCCTCGAAGATCTGCGCACCCGGATTCGTGAGCAGCTTGAATCTCAGAAGCGCCACGAAATCGAGCACACCGCGAAGGACAAGCTGGTGCAAGAGCTGGTCAGCCGAAACAACTTTCCGGTTCCTGAATCATTGATAGACCAGCAAGTGACTTCGCGCCTGGAGCGTGGATTCCGAGCTCTGGCTGCCCAGGGAATGCGCCCCGAGGACATGCGTAAGATGGACTTTGGTCGTTTGCGGCAGGCGCAGCGTGAGGCGGCTCTCCGTGAGGTGAAGGCATCTTTGATCCTCGAGAAGATCGCCGACAAGGAGAACATTCAAGCCAGCGATGCCGATCTCGACCTGGAAGTGGAACGCTTCGCGCAGCAATCGCGGCAACCGGTGGAGGCAGTGCGCAAAAAGTTGACTGATGAAGGCACGCTTGAGCGCATGCGCGAACGGATCCGCTACGAAAAGACTCTGGACTTTTTATATCAACGCTCTGCCTGAGCGCTCGAGCCTCGGCTTGAAGCTGACGAATGGCAGGCAGTAACCCTCGCCCGGACACAGTTCCGGGCGCAGGTGTATGTGAGTGAAGAAAGGATTACCTGCAATGGCCCTGGTTCCAATGGTAGTCGAGCAGACCAGCCGCGGAGAGCGCGCTTACGACATCTATTCGCGCCTGCTGCGGGACAACATCGTTTTCATCGGCACGCCGATCGACGACATGATCGCCAATCTCGTTATCGCGCAAATGCTCTTCCTGGCTGCGGAGGATCCCGAAAAGGACATCCAGCTTTACATCAACTCTCCCGGTGGATCGATTACTTCCGGAATGGCCATCTACGACACCATGCAGTTCGTCAAGAACGACATCATGACGATCTGCATTGGGCAAGCGGCCAGCATGGCGGCTGTGCTTCTCGCGGCGGGCACCGCCAAGAAGCGCTTTGCTCTGCCTAATTCGAGAATTCTGATCCACCAGCCTCATATCATGGGCGGTGGCATCTCCGGTCAGGCGACGGATATCGACATTCACGCGCGCGAGATCCTGCGCATGCGCGAAATCATGAACAACATCATGGCCAAGCACACTGGCCAGAAGCTGGAGAGGGTGGAGAAAGACGTAGAACGCGACTTCATCATGAACGCGCAGCAGAGCAAGGATTACGGCATCGTCGACGACATAATCTACAAGCACAAGTAGTGCTGCAGGTGTTGAACGGGATTTTCGGAGTTTCTTACGTGTATTGCACAAAAGTCACAGGCGTTCGTTACTTTTGAACCGGGGTGGTGAACACTTTTGCACTTGAAATAACGTTAGAATGTGGCCAGTGCGATAACAACTCCAGGTCCCCCAGCTTGGTTTGCTCGACGGAAAAGGGTGCTTCGCGCGCCTTAGTCCCAACGTAATCGGTTCTTCGCAGTATTGATCGGTCGCAGTCGATAGGGTAGACAGTGGTTAGGGTAGACAGGAGTACATCGTGAAAACGCGTTCCGGATCTGAAGATAGCCTACGTTGTTCGTTCTGCCACAAGTCTCAGGACGCAGTCGCCAAGCTGATCTCCTCACCAAGTGATTACCCGCGCGCTTACATCTGCGATGAATGCGTTGCGGTCTGCAATTCGATCCTTGAAGACGACCGAACAGAGACACATTCCACTGCTGCTCCCAATCATCTGCCAAAGCCTGCCGAGGTGAAGCAGTTCCTCGACGAATATGTAATCGGGCAGGACCAGACGAAGAAGAAGCTCGCAGTAGCGGTTTACAACCACTACAAGCGCATCCACATGAACCGCAATCGCAACGGCGAAGTGGAACTCACAAAATCGAACATCATGCTGATAGGGCCGACCGGCAGCGGCAAGACGCTGCTGGCTCAGACGCTCGCCAAGATGCTCGATGTGCCCTTCGCGATTGTTGATGCCACTACACTCACCGAAGCCGGCTATGTTGGTGAGGATGTCGAGAACATCATCCTCAAGCTGCTGCAGGCGGCGGACGGCGACGTAGGACGCGCGCAGACCGGAATCATCTATATCGATGAAATCGACAAGATTGGCCGCAAGGACGAGAACCCTTCAATCACTCGCGACGTTTCGGGTGAGGGCGTGCAACAAGCATTGCTGAAGATCCTCGAAGGTACGGTCGCGAATGTTCCGCCCCAAGGCGGCCGCAAGCACCCGCACCAGGAGTTCACTCCGGTTGACACGACTAACATCCTTTTCATTTGCGGCGGCGCGTTCGTTGGCCTGGAGAAAGTAATTGGGCGGCGAATCGGGAAGAAGGCGCTGGGCTTTAAGGCAGAACCCAAAGAGGGTGAAGCCCCGGTTCCAGCCATTCCCAAACGCGACACCGAGATGCTGGGCAAGGTTGAGCCGACCGACCTCATCAAGTTTGGTCTCATTCCTGAATTTGTCGGTCGGCTGCCTGTCGTAGGAGTTCTCGATGAACTCGACGAGAATGCACTGGTCGAGATCCTGACCAAGCCGCGCAATGCCATAATCAAGCAATACCAGCGGCTGTTTGAGTTCGAGAACGTCCGGCTCAAGTTCAGCGAAGACGCTACTCGTGCCGTTGCCCGCGAGGCCCTCCAAAGGAAGGTCGGCGCTCGAGGATTACGCATGATTCTGGAAGACCTGATGCTCGACCTGATGTACCACCTCCCCAGCCAGAAGCGGCTCAAGGAGTTCGAGGTAAGCCGTGAAATGGTGGAAAAACGCGACGTATCCATCCCAATGATGGAAAAAGCTGGGTAAAACGGGTCTCAGAGCTTGATTTGGCTGGGTGAGTTGAAGAGAATTGGCGATTTGAGCATCAGTTGTATAAGCTTAGGTTTTAAGCCCATAAGCTTAAGTTTTGGAAGTACAAAGGGGACCGAGTGACCCAAGCCAGGGAAAAGTTCGAAACGCGCAAGCTGCCCATGATGCCCATCCGGGACGTCGTCATCTTCCCGCATATGATGACGCCGTTCGTTGTCGGACGCGAATCGAGTGTCCGAGCGTTGGAAGAGGCGCTTGCCGGCGATCGGAAAATCTTTCTCGCTACGCAACACGACGCCAGCGTAGACGAACCCAAGCCGAACGAAATCTACCAAGTCGGCACAATCGTCAATATTGTTCAAAGCCTCAAACTGCCCGATGGCAACATCAAAGTCCTGGTCGAAGGTGTCGAGCGCGGCAAGATTCTCCAAGTTGTCGATACCGACGGTTTCTTCCATGCCAGCGTTCGCGTAGCCAAGTACACGGTAGAAGCCACGCCTGTAATCGAACAGGCGATGCAACGTGTCACCTCATTATTCGAGCAATACGTAAAGCTGTGCCAGTCGCTGAATTACGAAACGATGATTGCAGCGGTTCGCATGGAGGACCCCTCCAAGCTGACCGACGTGATCGCCGCCAACATGCAGCTTGCGATCGAAGAAAAGCAGGAGCTGCTTGAGATCTTCGATCCGGCGGAAAGATTGAACCGGGTCGCCGACGTTCTCGAAATAGAAATCGAGAAGCTCAACATGGATCGCACCATCCAGACTCGCGTAAAGCGGCAGATGGAGCGCGCTCAGAAAGAGTACTACCTCAACGAGAAGATCAAGGCCATCCAGAAAGAGCTAGGCCGCGGCGAGAAGAGCGAATGGGACGAGCTCAAGAAGAAGGTCGATGGCGCCGGCATGCCGAAGGAAGTGCACGAGAAGGCGCTTCAGGAGCTGAAGAAGCTCGAAGCCATGCCTCCGATGTCGGCCGAATCGACGGTCTCGCGCAACTATCTTGATTGGCTGCTCGCTGTACCGTGGCGCAAGAAGTCGAAAGAGATTCGCAACATCGAATCGGCAGAGAAAATCCTTAATGAAGACCATTACGGTCTGGAGAAGATCAAAGATCGCATCCTTGAATTTCTCGCCGTCCGCCAGTTGGTGAAAAATCCGAAAGGCTCGATTCTGTGCTTCGTTGGACCTCCGGGCGTGGGAAAAACTTCGCTCGGCATGTCGATCGCGAAGGCCACTGGACGCAAGTTCGTCCGCCTATCACTCGGCGGTGTGCGTGATGAAGCAGAAATTCGTGGACATCGCCGCACTTACATCGGCGCATTACCTGGGCAGATTATTCAATCCATGAAGAAGGCCGGCACGAAGAACCCAGTCATCATGCTCGATGAGATCGACAAGATGGCTGCGGACTTCCGCGGCGATCCGTCGGCCGCATTGCTCGAAGTTCTAGATCCAGAACAGAACTTCATGTTCCAGGATCACTACCTCGACGTCGAGTACGACCTCTCGCAGGTCTTCTTTGTCGCTACCGCTAACGTGCTGCACACCATTCCGGCTCCACTTCAGGACCGCATGGAAGTACTTCGGCTTCATGGCTACACCGAACTCGAGAAGCTGGAAATCGCCAAGCAGTACCTGGTGCGCAAACAGCGAACCGCTACCGGTTTGACGGAATCGAACCTGGTCTTCACCGATGACGCGATCACGGAAATCATTCGCTCCTACACACGCGAGGCCGGCGTTCGCAATCTGGAGCGCGAGATCGGCAATATCTGCCGCAAGGTAGCGCGGAAGGTCGTGAAGGAAGGTCTGGAATACGCGGTAAGCGTGAACGCTGAGACGGTGTCCGAGTTCCTCGGGGTCGCGAAATTCCGCGACACGCTGGCGCACGAAAAGAGCGAAGTCGGACTCGTAACTGGCCTTGCCTGGACAGAAGTTGGTGGATCAATCCTCTCGACCGAAGTCACGATCGTCGACGGCAAGGGCAAGACGACACTGACCGGCAAGCTCGGTGACGTAATGCAGGAATCAGCGCAAGCGGCGATAACGTACATCCGCTCTCGCGCACACAGGCTTGGCGTGCCCCGCGACTTCTATCGCAATATCGACATTCACATCCACGTGCCCGAAGGCGCCATTCCCAAGGATGGCCCCTCCGCTGGCATCACGATGGCCACAGCCATCGCCAGCGCCCTCAGCAAGATCCCAGTGCGGCGCGACATCGCGATGACTGGCGAAATCACCTTACGCGGCAAGGTCCTTCCGATCGGCGGACTCAAAGAGAAGCTGCTGGCCGCTCATCGCGCCGGCATCTTCGAAGCGATTCTGCCGAAGGACAATGAGAAGGACCTCTCCGAAGTACCTGAGAACCTTCGCAATGCCATGAAGCTCCACTTTGCGGACAACATGGACGAAGTGTTGGCAATCGCCCTGGAAGGCCCGCTGCCGCAATATAGCGGGGAGGCGGAAGGGCAAGGCCTGCCGACCGTCACGCCAACGCCGACTTCGCAGCAGCTGCCGGTACAGCATCAGTAGGGCAGTTTTCTCAGCAGTTAGTTTCAGTGAGGCCCGCGTAAGCGGGCCTTTACTTTTCAATTGGTGCTGTGGCACAGCCGCCTCGGCTCCAACCAGAAGTCAGATCATCACCATGAAAGTCCACGCCCGCTTTCTGAAATCTGCTGCTGCTCCCGAGCACTTCCCTGCTCCAGACGTACCTGAAGTAGCGTTTCTAGGACGTTCGAATGTCGGCAAATCAAGTCTGATTAACGCACTGCTCGGAGTCAAGATCGCGCACGTGAGTTCCACTCCGGGAAGAACACGGACCATCAACTTCATCGAGCTGCGGCAAAAAACCGACACATTGGAGCCGGACCTGATGCTTGCCGATCTGCCGGGTTATGGCTACGCAAAGATCTCGAAAGAAATTAGCGCCGAGTGGCCAAAGTTCATTGAGCCTTACTTGTCTGAACGCGAATCTCTGCGCTTGTGCGTATGTTTGATTGATGCAAACGTGGCTGCGCAAAAGAGTGACCGCCAACTAATTGATTGGCTGCAGCACAACGATAAGGAGTTGCTGGTTGTAGCGACAAAGGCGGATCGGCTCTCGTCGAATCAGCTCAGTAAAGCGCTTGCGCAACTCAGGCGCGAGCACCAGGTAGAACAGATTCTTCCGGTGTCAGCGAAGACTGGAGCGGGAATTAGTGAGCTATGGCGGCACCTGAAGCTAACGTAGAGACGCAGCATGCTGCGTCTCTACCATTAAAAGTTGGGGCTAGTTGCCGGCTCCCGTTCCGGTACTGCGCGCTACCAACCACCCTTGCAGGTTCGATCCTTGCATCTTCTTCAAATCTGCACAGGCGTTAATGCGTTCCACTGACTGCCGCAGCGTCCGCTCTGTTGCGGGCACGGTGTGAACCTTGAAGAAGGCGCTCACGGTGGAAGCTGCATCGGTATCACAAAAGTTTCCTGCCCCTGCGACGAGTGAGGAGCCGCTCGAGGTCGTAAACGTTTTTTCGACATCCCCCCAGTGGCCCTGAATGAATTTCCAGGCTTCCGTTCGCGTATACGGGTTCCGCAGGAAATCGCTTATGTATCCCGTAGAGTCCTGATTGCGTATCGCTCCCGACACACCCAATGCTAGCGCCTGACGTGTAAGCTCTGGCTTCTCGAAATGCGCGAGCGCATACATGAATCGGCCCCGCATCACCTGGTCAGTACTTCCTTTCAGCCGCTGCACGATCTGGTCATAAAGAGCCTGATCACCCTGAGCCGCGGCGATCTCGAGTGCGGGACGGATCAGCAACGGGTCTACCGAGCCTGGATCCTCCAGAACCTTCTGTGCCAGCTGACGAGCCTCCGCGATCACCGCAGGATCGCGCCCGACGATCCCGAGCACATCAAACAGATCCGCACGCAACGCTTTTTCCTGCGGGTCCCGAGTGTCTGCCAGCAAGTCATATGTCGGATGCAGGATGCTGCGAACCAATTGACGGAATGAGTCGCGATCACCTGGGCTGACGAGCTTGTCGTCGATATATGCGAGATTTTCCAGGACATCCTTCCAAACCTGTCGCAGGCGCTCGCCCTTGAGTTGCGAAACCAAGTCGAGATAATTGCTGATCGAGATTCGCCCAACGCGCATCAGGGCCCATTCATCACTGACCATCGAAATGCGATCAGCCGGAGTGAGTTTCGTCTGGAGACCCTTGGTCAGCTCATCGCGAAGCTTCTGTTCGTACTCCGTGCGGTAGTAACCGTGTCCATCCAGATTCGCGAATGCCGGTCCACTAGCGGAAGACTTGGCCTGCTGACCTCGCTCCGCAAGGACAAAACATGAGCTGACGCTTTCAGGAGAAAGATTCTTGTGACATACCGGCACGGTCCATACCTGCGGGCTTGTCCCTAATAGCTGACGATCATTGAAGAAGCGCTCCTGTGACACCGAGAGTTGACCGTCCGACTCCTGTGAAACATGCAGCAAAGGCGCACCGGGCTGTACGATGAAGCTCGACATGATCTTGTCTGCCGGCTTGCCTGACGCCTGAGTAATCGCGCTCCAGAAATCTTCCGCAGTCGCATTTCCGTACGAATGCGCCAGCAAATAATTGTGCACGCCCTTGCGGAAGAGCTCAGGATCGACGTAATGCTCCACCATCCGCAGCACGGCGGCGGCTTTACCATAGGCGATACCGTCAAAGAGCTCGTTGATCTCGGCGGGAGTCTCAGCCTTCTGCCGGATTGGACGCGTATTCTTCAGCGCGTCCAGACTGAGCGAGCGAGTGGTTTCTGCAAGCTCGCTCAAAGCTTCGTTCCACTCCGGCTTCCACTTCGCCACTGGCTTCGATTCGAGCCAGGTGGCAAATCCCTCGTTGAGCCAGAGGTTATCCCACCACTTCATCGTCACCAGATCGCCAAACCATTGGTGTGCCATTTCATGGGCGGCAACAGCAGCAACTAGCTCGTAGTTGTCGACATTCGCGACCTTCGGATCCAGCAGGATGAAACTCTCGCGGTAGGTGATCGCGCCTGCGTTCTCCATCGCGCCAGCTTCAAAATCGGGAATGGCTATCAAATCCAGTTTTCCGAACGGATACTTGATGCCGAAGTAATCGTTGTAGTAATGCATGATGTATTCGGCGGCTTCGAGTGCGAACTTTCCTTGATCTGTCTTGTCGGGAGTAGCACAGACGCGAATAGGAATGCCGTCGGAAGATCCGCTTACGCATTGAAAATCGCCTACGAGCAGCGCAACCAGATAGGTAGAGAGCTTCTTCGTCGTTGCAAACTTGAGAGTATGTTTGTCTTCGGAAGGACCTGGCGTATCAGCAACGAGTCTCTCGTTCGAAATGGCTGTATCGCCCTTGTCTACAACCAGAGTGATGTCAAATGTCGCCTTCCTATCGGGCTCATCGAAACAAGGAAAAGCGCGACGGGCATCCGTGGACTCAAACTGTGTGACAGCATATCGGCGCTTTGGCGTTTCACTCAAGTAGAAGCCACGCAATTTGTCGTTCAGGATTCCCGTAAAGACGATGTGCAGACGAGCTGGGCCTGCCGGGATCGTTCGCGGAGCGATGATGTTGGCCTGTTCGCGGTCGTCATCGATTGTGACTTTGGCATTCAGCGTTGCGCCATGCGTCTCAACGGTTGCTGAGGCGAACTTGATCTCTAGGGAATTAATCGTGATCATCGTCGTCGGCTTCAGCACGCGAACATCGATGATCTCGTCACCGGAAAAAGTCGCATCTTTCAGGTTAGGTGTGAAGCTGAGCTGATAGTGCTCTGGTACGACCCCTTGTGGAAGCCGCTGCGCCTGCAGATTTTTAACCGCGATGAGGCTTAGGAAAAACAATAAGAACTTCTTCATGCGATATTCCTTAATGAATTGCGAGCTGGCCGTTCAGCACGGTTGCACGACAAGTTTCTCTTCCGAACCAGTAACAGATCTCGCGATAGTCTCTTGCGTCGAAAACGGCTAGATCCGCATCTTTCCCCACTTCGATACTTCCCTTTTTGCTTCCAAGGCGCAGCGAGTGCGCAGCATTGATGGTTGCGGCACAGATCGCTTCTGCCGGACTCACACGCATTTGCGTGCACGCGAGTGAGAGCACCAACGGCATGCTGGTTGTTGGCGACGTTCCCGGATTGAAATCCGTAGCCAGGGCGATTGCCGCGCCCGCGTCGATCAACCGCCGCGCTTTAGGGTACGAATGAGCCAAGAAGTATGAGGCTCCGGGCAGCAGTGTGCAAATTGTGCTCTGCTGCGCCATGGACTGCAAATCTTTGTCGGTCAAACAATCCAGATGGTCATAAGAAGCCGGTTCGAATCTGGATAGCCTGGATAGATCCTGCGGAGTGAATTGGCAAACATGCGCTCGTGTTCCTAGGCCGACTTTTTGTGCAGCGTCGAAGACTCGTTCCGTTTGCGCGATCGTAAACGCTCCACGTTCGCAGAAGACATCGACGAACTCGGCGAGCTTTTCCCGAGCCACTTTGGGAATCATTTCGTTGCATACAAGATCCACATAGGCATCGGGTCGTTGCTGAAACTCGGCAGGCACAACATGGGCGCCCAAAAGGGTGGAGCTCACAGTCCCGGACCATTGCTGCGCCGCTCGGCGGATCGCGCGCAGCGACTTTAGCTCTGAGTCCGTCGAGAGCCCATAGCCGGATTTCGCCTCGACGGTTGTGGTTCCCGAGCGTTCCATATCCTCGAAGGCGCGCAACACGGTGCTCGACAACTCTTCCTCGCTCGCCTTACGCACACCTTCCATGCTGGAACGAATACCGCCTCCGGCCTTGGCAATCTCCTCGTACGTGCTTCCATGAATCCGCTGCTCAAAATCGATCAGGCGAGGCAAGACAAATACAGGATGTGTGTGGGAATCCACAAATCCCGGCAGGACCGTACCTCGCCTGCAATCGAAGACTCGAAGATCCGCTCCAATCTCCTGCGTCGCCCGCGCTCCAACTTCGACCTCGGAGCCAACAGCAACAATTTTTCCATCACGACAGAAGACGGCGGTGTTCTGAAGAATTCCCAGCTCCAGCAGCTCTCGACCGCGAAGCGGTTGGTTTCGACCAGCGACGTCCTTCAACGTAAGCAACTGGCCAATATTGGTTAGCAGGAGAGGTTTGGCTACGCCCTGCGCAGGAATGGCGCTCACTCGTGTCGGCCACCCGTGACTGAAGAATTCGGAATCGAAGATCCAGTCGTATCTTTCCGCGGCCCTGAACCCCGCTGCATGGGGATGTGAACACCCGTGCGATCGGCGAAAGACTGCGCCTCTTGATAGCCAGCATCAGCGTGCCTGGCAACTCCGATGCCCGGATCGTTGGTGAGGACCCGCTCGATGCGCTTTGCCATTATGTCCGTGCCATCGGCAACCGTCACCTGGCCGGCGTGCTGCGAATACCCAATGCCCACTCCGCCGCCGTTGTGGATAGAGACCCAGCTTGCGCCGCTGGCAGTATTCAGCAAGGCATTAAGAAAGGCCCAGTCTGCGATGGCATCGCTGCCATCCTTCATGGACTCGGTTTCCCGAAATGGAGACGCGACAGAACCACAATCAAGATGGTCGCGACCGATAACGATTGGAGCTTTAAGTTTGCCGCGCTTCACAAGATCGTTCATCGCCAGTCCGAACTGGGCACGTTCTCCGTAACCTAGCCAGCAGATACGCGCAGGCAATCCCTGGAATCGAATCCGTTTGCGTGCCAAATTGATCCAGCGACTGAGAATCTGGTTTTCAGGAAACATCTCCAGGATTAGGTCGTCGGTTACAGCAATGTCTGACGGCTCTCCTGAAAGGGCAACCCAGCGAAATGGCCCGCGTCCTTCGCAGAAGAGCGGACGAATGTATGCTGGAACAAATCCGGGAAAATCGTAGGCATTCTTGACGCCACGCTCGAACGCGAATGTGCGAATGTTGTTGCCGTAGTCAAAGGTCACCGATCCCGACTTCTGCAGTTCCAGCATGCCTTCTACGTGGCGAGCAATGGAATCCAGCGAGCGCTCCAGATAGCCTTTAGGATCATTACGTCGCAGCTCGTCGGCAGCATCGATCGTTAAACCGGCGGGAATGTAACCGTTCAGTGGATCGTGCGCGGAAGTTTGATCTGTGAGCAGATCGGGCTTAACGCCGCGAGCGGCCAGCTCCGGAATTACCTCCGCACAGTTCCCGACCAGGCCAACCGAGACTGCTTCCCTCTTGCGAATCGAATTCTTCAGAATGCGCAGAGCCTCATCGAGGCTGTTCACCATGAAATCGCAATAGCCGGTCTTCAAGCGCTTCTTGATGCGCTCGGGATTGACGTCAATACCGAGGAAACAGGCACCAGCCATCGTGGCGGCCAGCGGCTGCGCGCCGCCCATGCCCCCCATGCCGCCGCTTACGACTAACTTGCCTGCCAGGTCACCACTGAAATGCTTCTCACCCGCTGCTGAGAACGTCTCGAACGTCCCTTGAACGATTCCCTGCGAGCCGATGTAAATCCAGGATCCGGCAGTCATCTGGCCATACATCGTCAGTCCAGCGCGTTCGAGTTCGTTGAACTTCTCCCAATTTGACCAGTGCCCGACGAGGTTCGAATTCGCAATGAGCACGCGCGGCGCGTAGTCGTGAGTCTTGAAGACGCCCACTGGCTTACCCGATTGCACGATCAGCGTCTCGTCACCTTCAAGATTCCGAAGAGAGCTAACAATCGCGTGATAACAATCCCAGTTGCGCGCAGCCCGGCCAGTCCCACCATAGACGACTAGATCCTGCGGACGCTCTGCCACCTCGGCATCGAGGTTATTCATGAGCATCCGCATAGCGGCTTCCTGTTGCCAGCCCTTGCAGGAAATCTGCGTGCCGCGGGGAGCTTTGATTCCCGTTTCCGTGGTTGGAGGCGCTTCTGTTTCAACCGGCATAAGGCGGTTTCCTCAGGCAGAACAAAACTCTTTAGCCTACGGCTTGAGACTGGCTGAAGCAAGTGCGGCAGCAGCGTGTCCGCTTCGGTTGAGAGCGCCGGTTCGCCCCAACCTAATCACGAAAGTGCTCCTCCTCCGGAGTGATTAGTTGTCTTCGAGTCCTTTACAACGACTGAACAGTTGGCGTATCCATGAACTAAGCAAAGCGCGCTCCATCGTCCGAAGCCATGATTCAACGAACTTCTCACGCAACGCGCATTGCGGCAGTTATTCTTGCCGCTCTCATTCTCGGAAGCTGCGGGGGCGGCTCTTCATCGCCCTCTCCGAATCCTACGCCCACTCCGTCCGGGCCTCCTCCGATGCTTGCGCTGAGTCTTGTGGTAACGGGACTTACGTCGCCCCTCGATCTTGAATCGCCTGATGACGGAAGCGGGAGGCTCTTTGCGGTGGAGCAGGGTGGCCGCATCAAGATCATTCAAAACGGCTCCGTCTTGTCTCCGCCTTTTCTTGACATAAGTTCGAAGATTGCGACTGGTGGTGAGATGGGGCTTCTGGGCGTCACCTTCCATCCCAACTTTTCGGTGAGCCGCAAGTTCTACGTCAATTATGTACGCACGCAAGCAGGGCAGATTCAGTCGGTGATCGCCGAGTACTTGCTTGCGAGCGCAACCTCGAATCAGGTTGACGCGACCACCGAGCGCATTCTGCTCACCGTGGACCAGGTTGGGAACTTCACCAATCACAAAGCCGGCGAGTTGGCCTTCGGTGCCGATGGGTTTCTGTACTTCGGACTCGGTGACGGCGGAAGCGGAGGAGACCCAAACGGGAATGGCCAGAACAAGCAGACTCTGCTCGGCAAGCTAATGCGCATCGATGTCGATGGCACGAGCGGGGGACTACAGTACCGAATTCCATCCGACAATCCGTTTGCGAGCGGCGGTGGCCTGCCAGAAATTTACGCTTACGGCTTCCGCAATCCCTGGCGCTTCTCCTTCGACAGACCATCGAACCGCTTTTTCGTTGCCGACGTTGGCCAGGGTTCTTTCGAGGAAGTTGATGTCGTGCAGAAGAGTGGTAATTACGGCTGGAACACGATGGAAGGCAATCACTGCTTCAATCCCGCAACGGGATGTAACATGACAGGACTCGCTCTACCGATTGCTGAATACGATCATTCGGTGGGCATCGCAGTCATCGGCGGATATGTCTACCATGGTGCCTCAATCGCCGCCTTACAGGGCACGTACGTATTCGGGGACTTAAACGGAAAAGTCTTTGGCTTACAAGAGACCAGCCCCAATAACTGGACGCGCACTCTATTGGCCACGACAAGCACCCAGCTTAGCTCCTTCGGCCAGGATCAATCTGGAGAGCTGTACGTGGTGGACCTCTCAGGAAGCGTCTTCAAGATTCGAGCTCAGTAGACAAGCGGAGAAATAAATGCGCGGCGTGGGCTGGCCGTAGGTCCCGACGCCCGCCCTCTTGCGGGTTTTTTGCGGTTACCCCAAGCAGCGCTGTTCGCCCACGTACGCTAAGTCCAGAATCGAACACTTCAGTTCCGCTAAATTCATCCTAAGCGCCTCAAATTGAAGCTGTTACTCCTAGCCTCGTTGGCAGCGCAATTGCCCATCACTGAAATGGAGGCAAGATGCAGACTTTGGCGCAGGACATTCGTTACGCGCTGCGGCAGTTGCGCAACTCGCCGGGATTCACTATTACAGCTTTGCTGACGCTGGCGATCGGCATCGGCGCAAACACGGCGATTTTCACCCTCGTGCATGGTGTTCTGATGAAGTCGCTGCCTGTAGCCAATCCAGCGCAGCTGTACAAGCTGGGCAATGAATACAACTGCTGCGTCGAGGGCGATCTACAAGACAACTGGTCAATGTTCGCCTACAACTTCTACGAGTACGCGCGAGATCACACGCCCGCCTTCGAGGAACTTGCTGCTGCGCAAACCAACCGTCCCGACCTCACTGTCCGGCGTGCAGATTCAAATGCCGCTGCTGAGGCGCTTTCAGGTGAGTTTGTCTCTGGAAATTACTTTTCAACTCTCGGCGTCCGTGCGTATGCGGGCCGGACAATTGCTCCCAACGATGACAAGATTGGCGCGCCTGCAGTTGCAGTGATCAGCTATCGCACTTGGCAGCTGAAGTATGGCTCCGACCCATCACTTGTCGGAGCGAACGTTATGCTCAACGGCATCCCAGCCAACGTTATTGGAGTGTCTGCTCCGGGTTTTTTCGGCGATCGCCTGGAGAGCGATCCGCCTGATTTTTGGATTCCGATTTCGCAGGAACCCGTCTTTCGTCGGGAAAACTCGCTGCTGCGTCTGCCGGCGACCGCGTGGCTCTACATGATCGGCCGACTTCGTCCCGACGCTAATCCCACACAGGTATCTGCTCAGCTAACAACTGAACTGCGGCAGTACTTGATGACCCCGGGCAATTCCAACCAACACATGGATCTCAAGAAACTCGACAAACAGATGATCCATCTGGCTCCGGGTGGCGGCGGCATTAACTCCATGAAGGACGACTACGAGCAGGGCCTGCTCCTGTTGATGTCTGCCTCGGGTGCAGTCCTCATCATCGCCTGTGCCAACTTGGCGAACTTACTCTTGGCGCGTGGAGCTGCAACTCGGCTGCGAACTTCTCTTCAATTGGCCATTGGCGCAACTCGCGGACGCATCATTCGCGCACAGGTGACCGAGAGCCTGGTTTTGTCGATCGCCGGAGGTGCTCTCGGATTGTTGATTGCGATGTACGCAAGCAAGGCAATGCTGCTGATCGCTTTTCGTGGATCGACGAACGTACCGATCTCGACTGCCCCATCCCTGCCCGTGCTCGGGTTTACGACTCTCGTCGCGATTCTCACCGGAATCATCTTCGGCGTTGGGCCGGCATGGATGGCCTCTCACACCGATCCCGCGGAAGCACTTCGCGGCGCTACTCGCGTAACGGGAGACGCCTCCGCTCTGCCGCAACGCTCACTCATTGTCCTGCAGGCGGCGGTATCGCTCGTGCTCCTCACCGTGGCGGCGTTGCTCACGCAGACACTGCGCAATCTCGACAATCAGGATTATGGAATCCAGCGCGAAGGCAGGCTCCTGGTTCAGTTCAATCCGCAGAGCGCGGGTTACACGCAAGAGCGATTGGTGGGGCTGTACCAGCAAATGGACAATCGATTTTCCCACTTGCCGGGAGTAATCACGGCAAGCATGTCGCTTTACACGGCGCAACAAGGGAATAACTGGGGAGAGAGTATTCACTTTGCCGGCAAGACCGGGGAATTCGGTTCATCGTGGGACCGCGTGAGCGCACATTACTTCGAGACAATTGGCACTCCGATCGTTCGCGGCCGTGGCTTTAGTGACCAGGACACAGCTACTTCACAGAAGGTGGCAGTGATCAATGAAGCATTTGCTCGCAAATACTTCCCGAATGAGGATCCAATCGGCAAGCACTTCGGCAAGGATGAGCAGAGCCACGCCGGCGACTACGAGATCGTGGGAGTAGCAAAGGACGCAAAGTACCAGGATGCATCCCGGCCTGCACGTTCCATGTTCTTCGTGCCGCTTCCACAAAAGATCAAATATGACGTGCCGGTGGACAACATGGTCGAGGACTCCTCTATGTACATGGGCACCATCGAGCTACATTTGCAAGGTGATCCTGATAGCTTCGCTCCATATGTCCGTCGAACCCTCGGAGAAATTGACCCGAATCTCACGCCCACGTCCATACGCAGCTTCGACGAGCAGGTGAAGATTCAAGCCAGCGCTCACACGCTGATAGGCCGCCTGAGTAGCGCATTCGGCTTTATCGCACTCCTCCTGGCTTCGGTGGGACTCTATGGAGTTACGGCATATCGCGTGGCGCGTCGCACCAGCGAAGTTGGTCTACGGATGGCACTTGGGGCAAACCGAACTGACATAGTCTCGTTGATCCTGCGCGGAGCGTTTTCCCAAGTCGGAATCGGATTGCTGATCGGAGTCCCGTTCTGCTTTCTTGCCAAGCGCTGGCTGCAGCATCAGCTCTACGGGATCGGCAAGTTCGATCCGACGAGCCTGATTATTGCGATTGCAGTGCTTGGGATCTGCGCATTCGTCGCAAGCTTACTTCCCGCCGGCCGTGCGGCGGCGATTGAGCCAATGAAAGCATTGAGGACTGAATAATCTTACAGGGCGCGGCCATCCCGATTCACCAAGTGCTATATCTAGTACCGTCGGAGCCGACGAGGTTGGAGCCGCTGTGGACGTTCGAAATACCAGGCTCAGTCTGGTCGAGGCTGATCAGCGTGTCCGAATTCTCAACCTGCCATGTCTCGGCCGAATCCGTAAATGGGTCCTTAGGAATCTTTCGCAGATATCCGGCGTCGACAAGGTCCTGCAGCGACTGGGGAGCCTTTTCTTTGTCCATTGCGTAGTTGTTGATCTGATCACGCAAAATCTTAAGATCCTGTCGCAGCCTGGCCTCTTTGCATTTCGTAGGTGACAACCAGCAGCAGCCAGTCAAAGTGATCGATATCAGGATGATTACAGTCGAGCTTAGAGAAGAGCGAAGCATCACCAACTGCTATAAGCTGTGCCGTCGCTGCCGATCTGATTTGAGCCGCTGTGCACATCGGAAATGCCGGGTTCGGTTTGATCGAGGCTGATCAGCGTGTCTGAGTTTTCCACTTGCCAGGTTTCCTCCGAACCGGTAAACGGGTCTTTCGGAATTTTTCGTAGATATCCCGCATCAATCAGGTCTTGCAGCGATTGCGGCGCCTTCTCTTTGTCCATGGTGAAGTTATCGATCTGATCACGCATGGTTTTGAGATCTTGCCGGAGTATAGCCTCTTTGGCGCGGAGCAATGATTGCTGGTACGCAGGCACAGCGATTGCCACGAGAATCAGGATGATCGAGATAACAATCATTAACTCGATCAGCGTAAAGCCGCACAGGCCCGCAGTGCTGCTGACCCTCGTTTTTGTACGATTCACCATGTGTTGTACTTCGTTCCATCCAGCGCTGTGCCTTCGCTTTTGGTAAACACGTCGAAGACATTTTGCCCACCCCAGGAGGTGGAATCTGGATCATCCTGGTTGGAGCGCATTCCCCATTCGGTACTTCCGGTCATCGGATCAACTGGAATCCGCCGCAAAAAACGCAGTTTTTTGCCTTGCACGTCTACACCATCCACGAGCGTCTGCATGTCCGGCGGATATCCCAGGCTATCGACCTTGGTTTGGAAGGCACCGCGATCCGCGGCATCTTTGTAGCGATCAATCGCGTCTCGCATCTCCCACAGATCGCGTTTCAATTCGATTTCCCTATCACGCTTCACGCGAACCCGAACGATGGGCACCGCCGCCCCCGCGAGCAAACCAATGATGGCAATCGCGATGATCAATTCGATCAGCGTTATACCGCGATTGCCTGCAAGGACGTGACGCCGCAAAGCTCGATGCATAAATCCGAAAACCCTACTGAACCTTCACTGTCATCTGCGAACCCAGCACTTGAATGGGTTGCTGCTGGCTGTTTCGCGCCCCCGGACGAGTGATGCTGATCACGGTATCGCCCGGTTGTTTCGCTTGAAGCGTGACAGTGAATACAGTGCCCTGCCCGCTTACTCCTCCCGAACCTGGTGGTCGCGAGGCTGAAGCAACGAGGACGCCCGTGTTTACGTCGTCACGATTCACCAACGCTACAGGCTGCCCATCTTTGGTCAGGAAGTCGCCATTGTCGATCTTCACAACTGAGAGATGTTTCGGATCATAAGTGATCTGAAGGGGCACCGAGGCCACGTCAGCACCGCCGTTCATCGTTACTCCTACCGTGAAGGTGCCGCCATTGGTCGTAGTAATCGATGCAGGATCGAAGCGCAAAACAGCCTGCCCGGAGGGCGTGGCGGATTGTTGCCCAGAGGACGTTGTCGCCGGGCTCACGGACTGCGGGGGAGGCACCTGGACTCCCCCAACTGTCGGAGCGGGAGCCGCAGCAGGGTTCGACAGAGCCGCGGTGCTCGACGGCGCCGCAGTCCTTGGCTGTTGCTGTTGAAGCTGACCTTGCGGCGACGGCGCCTCGCCTTGCCCACCACGGCCCGGACGATTCGGTGTGACTCTCAGTTCAATGCCCGTACCTGTCCCCACGTCGATCGGTCGCAGGTTCAAATCGGTAACGTCCTGATCGCGTACCAAATGGGGAATCAGGACAAACACTACTTCATTCTGCAAGTGATCGATTTTCTGACTGCCGAAGATGTACTTCAATATGGGAACTTGACCCAAGCCGGGAATGCCGGTGTAGTTCTTTTGGTCTTGATCCTCGAAAATTCCCCCCATCAGATTCACTTCGCCTTCACGCAGGCGAATCTGATGATCGATCTTGCGCTGGCTGATGACGGGCTGGTCAATCCCTCCGATTGAAACGGTATTAGTCTGCGAGGAGATGTCCATTGTCACCTTCAAAGTGACATCCCCGTTTAAATGCACAGTGGGCTGAACATCGATGTTTACGCCAACATCGAGATATTGAAATTGCGTGTTGACGAGCGGGTTGATGCCAACACCACCAATGCCGGGCTGAAACGATCCCGTGGCAATCGGAATACGCGAGCCGATCTTGAGCGATGCCTTCTGGCCGTCCGAAGCTCGGATTTCCGGGTTCTGCAGCAGTTTGGTATCAGAATCGCTGAAGAGAGCGTTCAGTTGCGCCTGGGGGACACTCACCGCGAAATCCGTGGCATTCAAGTGTGCAAACGTATTCAGCGTCAGTCCGTTGTTTGATGTAGTGGTCGACTGCTGCTGCCCGTTGTTGGCGTTCGGATTTGTGGTCGTCGTCTGTCCGGGTGGGATAAGCTGAATTCCAATCGGTCCATTCGCCAGGGATGGCGTAAATCCCAGGTTGCGCATCTTTTCCCGGGAAACTTGGAGAATGGCGACGTCTACAACCACTTCAGCGCGAGATTTATCGAGATCGCCCACGATCTTGGACGCAAGCGCAACCTGGTCTGGAGTGCCACGCACGACGAGCGCGTTCTCAGCTGCAATCGGCTGCACGCGCGTGATGTCCAGAATTGTGCGGAGTGTATTCGCGATGTCCTGGAACTCGGTTTGGCTGTTCGCGTTGGTGAGATAAAAAGTCTTCACCACGCTCTGATCCAGGTCCTTGCGCTTTGTTTGTGTATTCGGTGCAACGAAAATTGTATTTGGCGTCACTGGCCGCCAAAACGTGCCTGACTGGATCGAGACAATGCTCAGTGCCTCCTGCAATGTGACACCGTTCAGCTCAAGCGCCGGAAGCTGCCTCGCAACATAGTCCGGATCGAACAGGATATTGACGCCGGCGAGCTTGCCGATCGTTTGATAGATCGTCTTGCTATCGCCGGAGATATGCATATTGATCGAGAGATCGTTGATCGGAGCAAGGGCTACTGGTCCCTGTGCCTGCTCGATGCGCTGCCGCAAAATGTCATCGCGCTTCGGCTCTTGCTGACTCGTGTTCCCTTGCCCGGTAGCAGCTGCAATTTGAGCCTTGGTACGAGTAATCTCCTGCTGAGCAATGAAACTAGAGGGATCGATCTGCGCTGCCGTTTGAAATTCCTGAAGGGCCTTCTCGAGCTCGCCGTTCTGACGCAACTGCTGGCCATGCTTAACGTGAACAGCTGCAGCTTGGAACTTCATTCGCTCAAACGATGAGCGATAACGTAAGTCGGTCGGTTTTTCGTCGTAGGCCGCTTTGTAAGCCTCATAGGCCTCGAGATAGTTCTGCCTTGCCTCCGCTTGTTGGCCTTTGTGATAAAGAGACTTTGCTGATTCAGCATGGCTTGTGGAAACCGCCAGGACACACGCCAGCAGCAAGAGAGTGCTTCGGTTGGAGATTCTCAAACCTACTCCTTCAAGCAAAGTTGTTGGACACACTCGTCCAACACCGGTCGTGAGCGGCAGCTAAAGGAATCTAAAATACCAGACTATTGTGGCGCGCAAGCGGTGAGCTATTAGCCCCGAAATTCCGCAAGTCACTGTGACTAAGCCACTTGAGACCTGCAGAATCGCCGATTATAGCATTGGAACGACGCGCCACTTCCAGCTTGCAGCAATTCTTGCATGTTACGATTCGAGATTGCCCTTCTCACGGACTTACGCTCATGGCTCGCTCCGCTACGCAGACAAAACCCGACAAACCGGAGAACGTAAAGCGGGACCCAGTGGCCTCGGGCGAGCGGGACGCGTCGGTAAACCGGGGGGCCTCGCACAAGTACTTTTTGCTCGAAAAGTTTGAAGCGGGCCTCTTGCTCCGCGGCACTGAGGTCAAGTCCATCCGCTCGGGCCAGGTTCAGCTCAAGGACGCTTATGGACTAGTAAAGGACGGTGAGGTTTGGCTCCTGAACGCCCACATCGGTCCGTATGAGCACGGTAACATCTTCAATCACGAGCCGCTCCGTACCCGCAAGCTGCTCTTGCATCGCGAGGAGATCCGCAAGCTCATAGGCAAGACGCAACAAAAGGGACTCACGCTGGTTCCCACCCGCGTTTACTTTCGTAACGGCAAAGCCAAGATTGAGCTAGCACTGGCTCGCGGAAAGCAGGAGTGGGACAAACGCGAGACAGAGCGTCGCCGAACAGCTGACAAAGAAGCACGCGACGCCATCGCTCGCAGCCGCCGCGCCTGAGGCGGCAAAGTATAGACAAGCGTGCTGCGTCGTCGGAGCCGCCTAAAAAGTAAACTTTTGCGAAATTAGATATTCGGAGAGAAAGAACGAAATAAATGAAATTTGATCTGGCAATCAAGAACGCTGCGGAAGTTGAAACCGATTGTCTGGTACTCGTAGTAGTCGACAAAGGGGACAGGGATAAGCCTCAAGCCTCAGTACTCAGCGCGGAAAAGGCCCTTCAAGATGCTGCGCAGGAACTCATCTCATCAAGCGAGCTGACTGGCAAGGCTCTCGAATTAGCGATGTTGCATCGTCCAGTCGGTGTTAAGGCAAAGCGCGTACTCTTCGTTGGCGGAGGTAGGGAGAACAAGTTTAGTCCCAACGATCTTCGTAAGATCGCCGGAGCCGCAGCCCGCCACCTGAAATCGAAAAGCATTCGCAACCTAGCGATCGCGCTTCCCTCTTCCGTTCACTTTCATGCCGACAATGCAGTACGCGCTGCTGTGATCGGCGTGCTCATCGGCGACTTCGACCCAGATACTTACAAGAGCGACCGCAAGGATCAGCGCATCGACTCACTCACAATTGCGGCGCCGGTCGGAAGTGACGAAAAGGTCCTGCGTCCTGCCTTAGAAGAAGGGCGAATCATCGGCGAGTCCCAGAACTTCACGCGCGAACTGGTCAACGAACCCAGTAACCGTCTCACGCCGACAATCCTTGCGGATCGCGCGCGAAAAATGGCCAGTGAGACTGGCTTGCAATGCGAAGTACTCGGTCCTGATGAGATCAAGGCTCTGAAAATGGGAGCATTCTGGGGTGTTGCCCAAGGCTCCGACGAACCGCCTGCATTGATCGTGCTTAAGTATGCTCCTGCCGGAGCGCCGGCGGAGCCCGTTTTGGGACTCGTAGGTAAGGCGATCACATTTGATACCGGCGGAATCTCGATCAAGCCAGCCGATGGCATGGAGAAGATGAAGTACGACATGGCAGGCGGCGCCACCATGCTGGGCGCCATGCGAGCGATCGCCCAGCTTAAACCGAAAGTAAAAGTAAATGCCGTAATCTGTGCTTCGGAGAACATGCCCTCAGGCAAGGCTCAGAAACCAGGCGATGTCCAGATAGCTATGTCCGGCAAGTCGATCGAGATCATCAATACCGACGCTGAGGGACGTCTCGTCCTGGCCGATGGTCTGACTTATGCCCGTACCAAATTGGGATGCACGCATCTGGTTGATGCTGCCACGCTTACCGGAGCGTGCGTAGTCGCCCTCGCGATGGTCAATGCCGGCATTTTTGCGAATGATGACACGATGTATGAGCGGTTCGAAAAGGCCCGCCATCAGGCAGGCGAAAAGATGTGGCGTCTGCCGCTCGACGATGAGTACCGCGACATGATCAAGTCCAGCATCGCCGATATCGTGAACAGCGGCGGCCGCTACGGCGGAGCAGTTACCGCCGCGATGTTTCTGAAAGAGTTTGTCGAAGACAAGCCTTGGATCCACCTCGACATAGCAGGAACCGCTTGGGTAGATGAGGCGAAACCCTTCATTGCCAAAGGACCGTCGGGCATCGCGGTACGAAGCTTAATCGAGTTTGTGCGGGGCTTCGCGGCGTAAGCGTTCCGGTAGAGACGCAGCATGCTGCGTCTCTTCGACGAAGATCGAAGCGGCCAAATTTCTAAGGCTTCTTGGACTTTTTTGCGGCGACTTCTACGTCACTCTTGAAGTCTTCAACCAACGGTGGATTCTTCCCAGCCAGGCCCTCATCCTCGGTCTTGCGCCAGAGCCGAGGTCCTTCCCGCCCCGCGTTGGCTTGATATACGGCTAAGTAGTCACTGGGCGGACCTGCTTGCGCACCAAAGACAGGGCCGATTCCAACACCAGGCATTCGGCTTGTCCTTCCGGTTGGATCGATTGAACCAGTCTCAACATGAATTCCACCGTTAGCTGAGGCAAGGCGCCCTGAGCGCACCGCAATCAAAAGCTCGGCCTCACGAGGATCAATGGTGATCGCATATCGATTCCACTTCTTGAGTGCATCGCTCACGTTTGCGAGAGCCTGACGGTCTTCTAGCAGAATCTTCGCCGAGACAAAAGATTCGGTTTCCCACTCGCCGAGAAAGCCGTTAGCAGTCTCATATCCCAAGGCGACGTACCTCGCTTGAAGAAGCAGAGCTGGGAGTTTTGGGTCTTTTGCATTGCCCTGAATAGCGAAAACAAAGATTGAAAGAAGCAGAGCGGCGCTCACCCTACGCATAGAGAAACTCCGTGGGCACAAGAGTATCGCAACTTCAGATCAGAACCGATCCTTCGACGAAAGTTTCGGTCGAACACCCTAATGAGACTTGCCGGCGTGGGCTGCAGGTCTGCGTGAGCCTGAATTCGAAGTCCAGCGACAACTCACATCACTTCTGGCGCTTCGATTCCCAAAATAGATAGTGTCCGCACCAGCTCGCGCTGAACGATCGCCGCCGTCGCCAACAGGAGAGACTTGCGACTTGGGTTCTCCTCGGTGAGGATGTGATGCCGATGGTAGAAGTTGTTGAATAGTTGAGCCAGCTGAAAGGCGTACTTCGCCAGGTACGCGGGCTCAGTGGTTGAGATACATTGATCTACCATCAACGACAGCTTGCCCGCCGTGAGCCATAGCTCCCAGATGTCATCTTCCCCTTCGAGCAGCCGTACCCATGCCGGATCGAAGGTCTGCAGGCTGTCCTCGGTAGTTGTCCCACCTTTGCGGAAAATATTTGAGGCACGCACGATCGCATACTGGACATATGGTCCGGTTTCGCCTTCAAAGCTGAGCGCATCTTTGAAGTCGAAGGCAATCACCGCGTTCTTCGTGAACTTCAGCATGAAATAGCGCAACGCTCCGATGGTGATCTGCGTCGCAATTTGGCGGCGCTCGGCATCTGACTTGTCTGGCTGCCGCTCATCGACTTCCACGATCGCCTTCATGATCAGAGTGTCCAGCAGATCGTCTGCCTTCACTCCAAAGCCTTTCCGACCCGACACCTCGATGTAAGCCCGCTTGCGATCTTCTTCGGGAACGTCATACCCAAGCTCGATCGCGCAACGCGGAGTAAGGGCCACCATTTCGTAGGAAAAGTGTGTGTAGTGAGCTGCCTGATCCGTGTAACCTAGCGCCCTCAGAGCCTCGATGACATTGTTCTGCGGATCGGATTGGCGCGAGTCGATCACGTTGTAGATTTCTCTCACACCGCCGAAGTGGGGATGATCTTTCTCGCCGCTCTGGGCTGAGATCCAACAATCGTGACCATCGGGATATCGATAGAAGCGCCGATATCCGAAGTCGCGACCCAGCAATCCAAATTTCCAAAGGTGATACGCAATATCCTTACCGACGTAGGTGACAGTCCCATTCGAGCGCACAATTACCTTGTCATCTTCCGCGCTCTCGCCCGCCGAAGCTGAGCTCCGCTTCATCACCCAGCAGCCTTTGTTCTTGCCCTCGGTCTCGAAACGCAGCACGCCTTTCTGCTTCATTTGTTCAAATGCCAGATCCCAGAAGTGCAGGTGAAGAATTTCGCTTTCCCGTGGCAGGAAGTCATAAACGATGTCCAGCCGCTGCATCGTTTCCAGATGGCGCTTCAGGATCGCCGTTGAGATCAGATCGGCGAGACGCCCGGTCTCATTGCCCCCTTCTTCGAGCTTGTGCAGAGTATCCAGACGAACCTGCTTGTGCGCCGAATCCTCTTCGTACCACTGCGAGACACGCGCGTAGAGATCCCAGCAGTAGTAATCGAAGCGGGGAGCGCGGGTGAGCGCCTCTACCTCGTCATATGACTTGTGCTCAAGGTGCTCGAAGCCAACAACTACATCTGCCACCTGCACTCCGGTGTTGTCGATGTAATTCTGTACATCTACTAAATGCGCCGCCTCCCGCAACAAACGCACAAACGTATCGCCGAGAATGGCGTTGCGCAGATGTCCGATGTGGGCCGCTTTGTTGGGATTGATACTGGTGTGCTCGACCAGAACTTTGTCCTTCGGAGTGACGCGACCGCGATCTGGCGACAACATCTGCCGGGCGAATTCACCGCGGTCAAGACGAGCATTGATGTAACCTACGCCCGCAAGATCAAATGCCTTGAATCCAGGAACTCTCCCAAGCGCGCTGACAACCTCCTCAGCGGTCTTGCGCGGAGGCTTGCGCAGACGCTTCGCAAGGTCAAAAGCCAAAGGCAGCGCGAACTCGCCGAAAGCGATCTTCGGCGGCTGTTCGATGACTACATTTGGAAGATCGAGTTCATACTTCTCACGAAGAAGTGCGCGGACGCGTTCGGCGAGAACTTGTTGGAAGTGAAGGTACAAGAATCCTCACTGGCGATGGCGAGCAGGTGCATCGTCCGAAATGTCTCTCAGCGTGGACGATAAAATCGCGATTATAACAATCGCTCACTGTTCGCAACTGTTTTGTCGCACGGCACCCTCGCAGCGTTGAAAGGTTTGTCACAACATTGTGCAAACGAACTGGCGCCGCAGTTTGACGCTGCCCAATGCACCCCCTATGATGAAGAATTCCTGTCTTCATCGCGTCGGTAGCGATAATCGCTAAGCGCCGGAGACTCTCAGAACAGCCGACAGCGGCTGTGCCACAAGATCTGGTCAGAATGGAAAAAGGCGCAAAGTTCTACATCACTACTCCGATTTACTACGTGAACGCGCGGCCTCACATTGGCCACGCGTATACGACGATCGTGTGCGACGTAGTGGCGCGGCGCCAGCGCATGCTCGGATCGGACACCTTCTTCCTTACTGGCACTGACGAGCACGGACAGAAGATTGAACGCTCTGCGGCGGCAGCCGGCAAGAGTCCCAAGCAATGGACAGACGCGGTCGCAGGCGAATACCGCGCGCTTTGGGACCGTATGGGCATCACGTATGACGGCTTCATCCGCACCACAGATGAGCGCCATGCCGAGGGAGTACAGCAGCTCTTTCGCCAGATCCGCGACAACGGACACATCTACAAAGGTTCGTACACAGGTCAGTACTGCGTATTTGACGAACTCTATGTTGACGCTCCTCCAGGCTCGCCGTGTCCCGATTGCGGGCGTCCTACAGAAACCATCAGCGAAGAAAATTACTACTTCAAACTCTCGGCGTTTCAGGACAAGTTACTGAAACTCTATGAGGAGAACCCAGACTTTGTCTGGCCGGAAACTCGCCGTAATGAAGTAATAGCTTTCGTACGCAGCGGATTGAAAGATCTGAGTATCAGCCGTACTTCAGTCCGTTGGGGGATTCCGGTTCCCGACGATCCCAAACACGTGCTGTACGTGTGGTTCGACGCCGACGCGAATTACATCACCGCCATTGGCTACGGTTCCGATGACGCCAAACTGAAGAAGCAGTTCGAGCGCTACTGGCCGGCCGACGTGCACATGGTCGGCAAGGAGATCGTGCGCTTCCACGCGGTGTACTGGCCCGCGTTCCTGATGGCCGCAGGACTACCGCTCCCCAAGCAAGTCGTCGTGCATGGCTGGCTGCTCTTCGAGCAAGACAAGATGTCGAAGTCGCGCGGCAACATTGTTCGTAGCGAGACCGTGCTCGACGTGCTCGGCTCCGACGCGCTGCGCTACTTCCTGCTGCGCGAAGTCGTCTTCGGACAGGACGGCAGCTTCTCGTTCGACGCGCTGGTGCAGCGTTACAACTCAGATTTGGCCAACGATCTCGGCAACCTTTCCAGCCGGACGCTCTCGATGATCGCGCGCTACTTCCGCGAGCAGATTCCCTATCCCTCGCCGAAAGCCTCACGCACGGCGGGTGATGAGGCCATTGCTGACCTCGCGACTGACGTGATCAAGAGTACCAACGAACTCTTTGCCAGCTATCAGTTCTCCCGCGCTCTGGAGAACGTCTGGTCACTCGTGAGCGGGGTGAACAAGTACATCGTCGAAAACGAGCCATGGCAGCTCGGCGAGCACAAGGACGAAGCCAGTCTGTCGCGTCTCGCTACGGTGCTGTACACGAGCGCGGAAGCGCTGCGCATTATCACCGCGCTGCTGCATCCTGTCCTGCCAAGCGCAACCTCACGCATCTGGCAGCAGCTCGGACTTGGTGACATCGCGAAGTTCGGCCTTGACGAACTCAAGTGGGGACAGCTCGGGCTTGGCACTAAGCTGGGCAAAATAGAACCTGTCTTTCCGCGCGCCGAGAAGAACGCCATCGAGCGCATGCAGCAGGCGGAACTCGATCGAGCATCTGCCGCTGCTTCTATCACCACGGCACCATCCGTTCCTGCTGGAGTCGGCGCCAAAGCGGGACAGCCGGCCACACAAGCTGCGGCCGCCACTGAAGCTCCGGCGAAATCTGTGGGAACCAGCGTGTCAACTCCTCATGGCGCCAGTCAGGGAGTCACACCTAACGCCCTCGACGGCCGCATCTCCATCGATGACTTCGCCAGAGTCGAACTTCGCGTTGGCCAGGTGAAAGCTGCTGAGAAGGTTAAAGGCGCGGACAAGCTGCTGAAGCTCGAAGTCGACATCGGCAGCGAAGTTCGCACCATCGTTGCGGGGATCGCCGAAAAGTACTCGCCAGAGAAGATTATCGGCATGAAAGTCGTGATCGTTGCGAATCTCCAGCCACGAAAGCTGCGCGGAATCGAGTCGAATGGCATGATTGTCGCGGCTTCTATCGGGGACAAAGGCCTGCCTGTGCTCGCCAGCTTCCTCGAAGACGTTCCCATTGGCGCCCGCCTCAAGTAAATGCTGGTCGATTCCCACGCGCATCTGGAAGGTCCCAGGTTCGACGTTGATCGTTCTGAGATGCTGGAGCGCGCCCGAGCAGCCGGAGTCGTAAACATCCTTGCCATCGGCAGTGGCACTGGGCCCGGCACTCTCGATTGCGCTATCCGCATCGCCGAGCAGCACGACTGGATCTACGCCAGCATCGGCATTCACCCGCATGAAGCCAAGCTGGCCACAGAGAACGATTACGCGGAGCTTGAATCGCTGGCGCGCCATCCCCGCGTAATTGGATTCGGCGAAATCGGACTCGACTATTACTACGATCACTCGCCGCGCGAGGTGCAGCAGCAAGTCTTCGCTCGCCAGATGGAGATCGCACGCGCAGCCAAGCTCCCGATCATCATCCACTGCCGTCCCTCGGACAATTCCGAAAATGCCTGGGACGACACCCTTCACCTCATCCACGAGCACTGGGCGTCAACCGGCTTCGGAGGAGTGCTGCACTGCTTCACCGGTGAGCAGAAGCACGCAAAGGCGGCGCTGGATATGGGCTTCATGATCTCCTTTTCCGGTAATGTGACCTTCCCTAAAGCGGAAAACATTCGCGAGGTGGCGCGTACTGTCCCTGAAGATCGTATGTTTATCGAAACCGACTCGCCCTTCCTCGCCCCAGTTCCCTACCGCGGCAAGCGCAACGAGCCTGCATTTGTCGCTAAGACTGCAGAGAAAGTCGCGGAACTGCGAGGCAAGAGCGCCGACGAGATCGGCGAAATAACGGCCAACAATTTCTTCCGATTCTTCCAGCTTCGGCGGCCCTGAAAAGCCAAAGCCAACCACGAAGGACACGAAGGATCACTAAGGGAAACCGAACCTGAGCTCCTGTTTCCTTCGTGCCCTTCGTGTCCTTTGTGGTTAATTAATTTGACGGCGCTGCTCGCGCCGCGCAGGAAACAGAAGATGCATCCCAGCGCAGAACCAATTAAGCTAAAAGGCTACATACCATGGCCAGCGACAATTCATTCGACGTGGTAAGCAAGATCGACCTGCAGGAGGTGTCGAACGCTATCCAGCAGGCGATCAAAGAGATCCACACTCGCTTTGATCTAAAGGACTCGAAGTCCGACATCGCTCTCGAAGGCAAAGAGGCGATCGTCCTGTCGTCGATCGACGAATACAAGCTCAAGGCCGTCAACGACATCTTGCAGAACAAGCTGGTGAAGCGCCACGTTCCATTGAAGGGACTCGAATACGGCGCCATCGAATCGGCGGCCGGCTCAACTGTGCGCCAGAAGGTCAAGCTGCAGCAGGGCATTTCCATCGAGAAAGCGCGGGAGATTGTGAAGCTCATCAAGGACACAAAACTCAAGGTACAGGCTGCGATCCAGGGCGATACTGTGCGCGTGAGCAGTAAAGACCGCGACACCCTCCAGCAGGTAATCGCAGCTCTCAAGGGCAAAGACTTCGGCATCGACATGCAGTTTACGAACTACAGGTCCAACTAGCGTGACCACCTCTACCAGCGCCAGCGCAGCCGCTAAGGAAGTCTTCGATCTGTTGCGCGACGACCTGCTCGCAATCGAACAGGAGTTCCAGCGCGATGCCGTTTCTGGCGTTGAGGTCATCACCGAGATCGGCGAGTATCTGCGGGAAGGCGGCGGCAAGCGCATTCGTCCGGCACTGCTTCTGCTCGCTGCGAAATTGTGCGGATATGAAGGTCGGGGCGCGGTGCGGCTTGGCTCGGTCGTTGAGATCGTCCATACCGCGACGCTCGTGCACGACGACATCATCGACGAAGCGCTCACTCGCCGTGGACGTCCTTCGGCCAATACCAAATGGGGAAACTCCAAATGCGTCCTCGCCGGCGACTGGCTCTACATGCAGGCGTTCAAGGTCGCACTCGAGGAGCAGAACTTCAGAGTGCTCGATCTACTCATCGGACTTACACAGCAGATGGTTGAAGGCGAGCTCATGCAGATGGAGCGCCTCGGGCGCATCATCAGCCAGTCTGAACACCTGGATCTCATCTATCGCAAGACGGCGTGTTTGTTCTCGGTGTCGATGAAGCTAGGCGCAGTCCTGGGTCGCGCAAGCGATTCGGATGACGATCGTCTCGGCGAATACGGGCGGAATCTTGGGCTGGCCTTCCAGATCGTCGATGATGTTCTCGATCTCACGGCGTCAGAAGATGTCCTCGGCAAGCCAGTAGCGAGCGACCTGCGCGAAGGCAAGGTCACCATGGCCGTCATTCACGCCCTCGATCGCTGCAGCCCCGAAGAGCGCAAGCTGATCGAAACGGTTCTCGATGAACGCTGCTTCACCAGCGTTTCCCATCGCGACGTGCTCGCCATCCTCGAACGCTATGGCTCGGTCGATTACGCCATCGCCTCCGCCAACGAACACGCCGAGCAAGCCCGCCGCGCCATAAGTCACTTCCCCACCGGGGAAATCAAACGTGCCCTGTTGTGGATTCCCGATTTTGTGGTGGGTAGAGAGAAGTAATTTCACCACGGAGACACGGAATCACGGAGAAAAGCACCTGCGTGCTCTTTTGCTTTTCTCCGTGACTCCGTGACTCCGTGTCTCCGTGGTGAAAAGGCCTTACGCCAGATTCAACGCCCGCTTAAACGATCCCCGCTCGTTCATGATCTTCTCCTGCAGCAGCGTGATCGCGTAGATCAACTGCTCCGGACGCGGCGGGCAGCCTGGAACGTAGATGTCCACCGGAATCACCTGGTTCACTCCCTGAACCAAAGCGTAGTTGTTGAACACGCCACCCGACGTCGCACAGGCGCCCATCGAGATCACCCATTTGGGCTCGGGCATCTGCTCGTGTAGGCGGCGGATTACTGGCGCCATCTTCCATGAGACGCGGCCGGCGATGATCATCAGATCCGATTGCCGCGGTGAAGGACGGAAGACTTCAGCTCCGAAACGAGCGATATCGAAGCGCGAGGCGCCCATGGACATCATCTCGATAGCGCAGCAGGCCAGGCCGAAAGTCATCGGCCAGATGGAGCTCTTGCGCAGCCAGTTTACAACCTTGTCGAGAGAGGTGAGCAGCACGCCTTCAGGGACATCCTCGCCGAAGTTCACCTCTTCCACCCGGTGACGGTTGTCCTGCATCTTCAGAGATTCTTGATAGCGCTCGAGTTCGCTCATGGCTGTATTCATTTTACGCTGTCGTACACGGCAACACCAAAACCAGACACGGATCACACGGAAACAGCACGGATTCACACGGATATTTCAGAGTTCCTTGCGTCGATTGTGGCCCTGGGTTATCCGTGGAAATCCGTGCCCGAAGGGTCCGTGTAATCCGTGTCGTGTTTGGTGTTGTAGTTTGTCTGGCGCTATTGGTGAACTGCCTGCACCACTCCCAAATTCGCAAGTCCATTGACAATGAACTGTACCGCGATGGCAGTTAGGAGGAGTCCCATCAGCCTCATCAGGATTCGTATTCCCGTCTCGCCAAGAAACTGACGCACCCGATCGGCAGCTGAGAGGATGAGAAACGACGCTACCGATGTGATCGTGATCGCGATGAAGATCGTCACCGTGCGCCACCATCCCGGCGACGGCCCCATCAACACCATCACCGTCGAGATCGCGCCAGGGCCCGCTAGCATAGGAGTGCCGAGAGGAATGATTCCGGCATCTTCCTTGGCGATACCTTCTTCAGTTTCTCCCGGAGTTTCGTGAGTACCGGATCGACGGCCTTGAAGCATTTCGAGGCCCATCAGAATGAGAATGATCCCGCCGGCGATCTGAAAAGCAGGGAGGGTGATGCCAAAGAAACGAAAGATCAGACTGCCCATCAGCGCGAAACTGGTAAGGACAACGAAGCATGTGACTGAAGCTTTCATCGCGAGGCGTCGTCGTTCGTCGGGGTTCTCGTCCGCGGCAATCACCAGAAAAGTCGGCAGCGCGGCGAAGGGATCGACGAGAAAAAAGACAGATGTAAGCGCAACGATGAAGTACTGAATGCTCGGCGCCGTAAAGAAGTTGTGCATGGGAGTATCAGGACACGAATTCTGATGCTGTGTTCATCGTGTGTCCCTCGTCATTTACTCCTGAGATTGAATTCAAAGGTCTGTCATCCTGAGGCCAGATTTTGGCCGAAGGATCTCCCGGAATGTCTCAGCTGTGTCTGCTCCGTCGCGGCTCTCAACCCAGATCCTTGTGAGAGAGCCAGGATAGTGCGAATAAGCCTCAAGCACCACGCGAGATCCTTCGGCCAACAGCGGGCCTCAGGATGACAGTCTCCAATAAATTCCGTACTACCCTGCTCTCCTGGCCCGCAAATACATCCATAGCAAAAACGCCATAAAAACTAACCGGAACGCAAGCGCGATGACGATCGTCGAAGTCTTCAAACCGGCTGAGTACTGACTCCAATGCGCGAGTTTCCACGAGAGATCAACGCAATAGAGGACGAACAGAATCAGCGCGATCCACTTCGCAGTTCGTCGCAGATTCGGATCGATTGCCCGCTTGCTTTCCTCGCTCATGGATTGAGCACAATCTTTCCGAATTGCTCGCTCTTTTCCAGACGTTCATGCGCGGCGCGCGCCTCGCTCAGCGGAAAGGTGCGATCGACTACGGGTTTGAGCTTACCGCTGAACACGTGCTTCAACACCTCGTGAAGGTCGCCCATCGTTCCCATATAGGAACCCAGGAACGAAAGCTGCCGGCTGAAGAGCACGCGCAGATCGAACTTGGCCTCGGGTCCTGTTGTCGCGCCGCAGGTCACCAGAGTTCCACCCGGGCGCAGCGAGCGCACGCTATCGTCAAACGTCGCCGCACCGACGTGCTCAAAAACGATATCTACTCCAGCTTTCGCAGTAATCCGGCGAACTTCGTCCGCGATCTTCTGCTTGTAGTGATGAATCGTGTGGTCAGCGCCGAGTTCGCGCGACTTCTGGAGCTTCGCCTCGTCTCCAGCGGTTGCGATAACTGTTGCCCCCAGCATCTTGCAAATCTGGATCGCGGCCGAGCCTACACCTGATCCGCCGCCGAGCACTAGCACGCTGTCGCCAGCTCTGATGTGGGCGCGAGTAACTAACATGTGCCACGCAGTTAGAAAGACTAGCGGCACGCTGGCAGCCTGATCGTACGAAAGGCTGTCGGGAATAGGGATCACATTCACTTCGGGAACCGCGATGTACTCTGCATTCCCTCCGTCGTTCAAATATCCAAGGACGGTAAACTCGCGGCAGAAGCTTTGTTGTCCAGCAGTACATTGCGCGCAGTGATTGCAAAAAGTCATGGGCGCCAGCAGCACGCGCATCCCACGCTTCACACCAGCAACGTAACTGCCGACCTCAACCACGTCACCGGCAACATCGCTGCCGTTAATGTGTGGCAGCTTCACGCCCGGCAAGCCCTTGCGAACCCACAGGTCCAAATGATTCAGCGCACAAGCCCGAACCCGCACCAGCACCTGGTCCTCCCGCAGACGCACGTCGGGAGCGTCCTCAAACTTAAGAACCTCAGGCCCGCCGAATTCGTGGAAGCGAATTGCCTTCATAAATCCTTTTCACCACGGAGACACGGAGTCACGGAGAACGGCAGGGGAGGTCATAGTACTTTCCGCACAATGCCTCTCGTCATAACCGAGACGTGGAAATTGAGGAGAAGTCCTACTCGTTTTCCGCTCAGCTTCAGGTAGGTAAGGAGTTGTGCTTGGTGAACACCGAGTACTGACTCCACACACTTCAGTTCTATGACAACACGGTCTTCGACGATAATGTCCATCTTGTAGCCGCAGTCCAGCGCGACACCTTTGTAAACCACAGGCAGATTGACTTGTCGTTTGAAGGTCAGGCCGCGGAGCTGGAGTTCGTGACAGAGACATTCTTCGTAAGCAGATTCGAGCAAACCGGGACCAAGATGGCGGTGCACTTCGATGGCGGCACCGATAATCTGCTCGGTGAGAGCTTCATCAATGAGATGCTTCGGATCGAGGACACTTGGTTGTGCTCCGGCATTCATCAGCCCATCCCTGCCTTTCTCCGTGTCTCAGTGTCTCCGTGGTGAAAAACCCTTTCCTAACACCCCAGAATGTACGCAAAAATCAACGGCGCAACAATCGTCGCGTCCGATTCGATGATGAACTTCGGTGTGTCCTTGCCCAACTTTCCCCAGGTGATTTTCTCGTTCGGCACTGCGCCCGAGTATGAGCCGTAGCTCGTGGTGGAATCGCTGATCTGACAGAAGTACGCCCAGAGCGGAACATTCTCGCGCTGTAAATCTTGGTGCAGCATCGGCACTACGCAGATGGGAAAATCCCCGGCGATGCCTCCGCCGATCTGGAAGAAACCTAGCGGCGTCTTCGCCGTCAGCTCCGTGTACCATTCCGCGAGCATCATCATGTACTCGATGCCGGTGCGCACGGTATGCACGTTCTTCACGTCACCGGAGATGCAGTGTCCGGCATACATATTGCCCAAGGTTGCATCTTCCCATCCTGGGACAAACATCGGCAGGTTCTTCTGCGCGGCGGCCATCAGCCAACTGTCCTTGGGATCTATCTGGTACGCGCTGTTCAGTTTGCCGCTCAGCAGGATCTTGTACATGAATTCGTGCGGGAAGAAGTGCTGTCCAGCCTTGTCGGCCTTCACCCATTCTTCCAGGACGGCGGTCTCAATACGCCGCATTGCTTCGTGTTCAGGGATGCACGTGTCGGTCACACGATTCATGTGACGCTTGAGCAAAGTCTCTTCCTCCGCAGGAGAGAGCTGGCGGTAGTGGGGCACGCGCTCGTAGTGATCGTGCGCGACCAGATTGAAGACATCTTCCTCGAGATTGGCGCCGGTGCAGCAGATAGCGTGAACTTTGTCCTGGCGAATCATTTCCGCAAGCGAGAGCCCAAGCTCGGCCGTGCTCATGGCTCCGGCGATCGTCATAAACATCTTGCCGCCATCGTTCAGCAGCTTCTCGTAGGCCTTGGCAGCATCCATCAGCGCAGCGGAGTTGAAGTGGCGATAGTGGTGCTCGATAAAGCGCGAAATCGGTCCTTTCGGCAAAGTACAGTCCTCTCGGCGAATGACGGTGGAATCTTTCAAAATATCACTTCTAACGAGCGCGTGGCACTGGGATTAGAATTGAAACAGTTTGTTCACCACGGAGACACGGAGGCACGGAGAAGAGCCACAAAAGGTCCAAAGGCTAAACTCCTCCGAGGGGAAATTGAACGTCTTTGGCTTCCCGGACTAGATTCAGCTTCTTCGTTGTTCTCAGTATCTTGTCGTTCTCCGTGACTCCGTGTCTCCGTGGTGAAATGGTTTTTCGACGTTGGACATCTTCGAAGAGATCGTCGAAATAAGACGTGCCGGTAGGCGCGGGGCTCTCGCCACGATCATCAACGCGCGCGGATCGATTCCTTCATTTGAGTCCGCGAAGATGTTGGTGCGCGACGATGGCACGATCAGCGGCACGGTTGGCGGAGGCTGTGTCGAAGCTGAAGTTTGGCAGGCTGCGCGCGAGGTAATGGAGCAGGAGAAGCCGCGCACGCTGACGTTCAATTTGAATCACGATCCCAAGTACGACACGGGGCTTGTGTGTGGTGGCACGCTCGAAATTTACCTGGAACCAATTCTGCCGGTGCAGACTGTCTATCTATTCGGTGCGGGCCATGTCTCGGTCAATGTCTACCGCGCCGCACGCATGGCTGGATTCGAAGTCGTCGTCGTCGATGATCGCGAGAACTACGCCAACCGTGAGCGCTTTCCCGAAGCGAAGGACGTCTACGCAGAAGACTTTGACCATGCCTTGTCGCAGCTTGCGCCAAACCATTCTTCCTACCTCGTGATCGTCACCCGCGGACACCGCGACGACATGCGCGTCTTGCGTTGGGCGGTCGAGACTCCGTCGAAGTACATCGGGATGATCGGCTCGCAACGCAAGGTGATCGCGATCTACAAGCAACTGGAGAAGGAAGGCATCGCTCCGGAGAAACTCGCAAGAGTCTACGCACCAGTCGGACTCGACATCGGCGCCATCACCCCCGAAGAGATCGCGATTGCGATTGTGGCCGAAATGATCGCCATTCGGCGTGGCGCAGGCTCCCTGAATCACAAGCGCAGCGTAAAAGCCTCAGAAATACTTCAATCAGCAAAGCAGACTTCGCCAGAAGATTAAGTTTTCCCGCTTGCGTGGTTCCGGCCGCCCTCGGCCGGGCTTTGCGTGACCCGTTCGGAAGTGGGCGATTTTTTCGTAGAGCAACGGATTACGAAAATATTCTTCCTAATGCCCGCAAGTTCCTGATTCGCCTAGCTCATAAGATTTGGCGAGCAACGGATGAACCTTGCGTTCTTATGCTGGTCGCGCCATCATGCGAACAGCAATGCTGCATCCGGTTTCCATTTCGGGAAGCGCACGCGCATCTTGGACGGCTTCCGCTCGTACCGACAGCACAGGTACGAATCCTGCGCTGGCTGCGAGTGGGACGAATCCCATCGAAATCCCATCTGTGGCCATGGGATTATCCCATCCTGATCCCATCATGATTGATGGGATATCCCACTCATATCCCATTAACCACATGGGATTCCCGATGGGATCACATGGGATCTCGTCTCGTAAGTCCTTTAGATCATGGGATCAGCTCGAAATGGAGTTTTTTGATGCGGCGAAGGTAGGGGTATAGCAGCGATCAGAAGCCCTGCCGGGGCGGCCGGAACCATGTAATCTGCGAGTATCCTAATTGGCATGCCGCGCTCTTCCTCACTTGCGGGAGTCATCCTCGCTGCCGGCGCCTCCTTGCGCATGGGACAGGACAAGGCGCTGCTGCAGTATGCCGGACGAAGTTTTCTGGCTGGAGCAATACAGCTGCTTCAAAGCGTCTGCGACTTCGTAGTTGTCGTAGCCGGAAAGAATTTCGATGTGCTAGGACCAGTAGTTTATGAAAACTCGGGCTACCTGGTCCTCAATCCGCAGCCAGATCTCGGGCAATTCAGTTCTCTTCGGCTCGGACTTCAGGCCGTGCTCAATCGAGGACGCGATGCTGCGTGCGTCACTCTGGTGGATCGCCCTCCGGCGGAACTGAAGACCGTGCAGAAGCTGAACGCGTATTTTCTGCTCAGTTCGCCCGAAACAACCTGGGCAGTAGTGCCGCAGTTTGACGGCAAGCACGGGCATCCGGTGATCTTGGCCCGCGAGATGATCGAAGCTTTCCTGCGCGCGAATCCGTCGAGCAATGCCCGCGAGATTGAGCATCAGCATCAGGACCGCATTGAGTACCTCGACGTCGATGATCCCCGCGTCGTCCTGAACATCAACACTCCCGAGGATTATTCGTCTCTCCAGGCTGCCCGATGACCCCTTCTACATACGGCTGTTTCAATAGCCCAGAGGACTTCGTGGATACAGTCGCCAACTTACGGCCGCAAGTAGCTGCCTTCGACTGCGATGGTACTCTCTGGTTCGGCGACTCAGGAATGAAATTCCTGTATTGGGAGATCGAAGAAGGATTAATCCCCTTGGATGTCACGTCATGGATCTTGCGTCGTTATGACGAATACATGGCCGGGCGCGTGAGCGAGGATGATATTTGTGGCGAGATGGTCGAAATTCATAGCGGGATTCCGGAAAAGAAGATCCGCGAGTTCGCTGCTCGCTTCGTGAATTCGAACGTAATGCCGCATTTCTTTCCCGAGATGGTGACTCTTGTCGAGAGACTTCGCCGTCAGGGATGTGACATTTGGGCGGTGTCTTCGACGAACAACTGGGTGATCGAAGAAGCGGTCAAAACAATCGGAATACCTGCTGAGCGAGTATTGGCGGTGCGCGTGGAGATTGAAAACGGGATTGCGACGGACCGTCTGGGAGAAATGACGTCGGGTCCAGGTAAGGCGCATGCCTTGCAGCGCGTGCTTACACGATCGCTCGACGTAAGCTTCGGAAACTCGATCTTCGATCTGGAGATGCTGGAGTTGGCGCGGAATCCTTTTCCGGTAAACCCGAACGAAGACCTTCAAAAGATTGCAGAGCAACGGGGCTGGCGATTTTACCAACCCACGGTGGCGAAGCTCAGCTCGTCAACTGTTTAAGCGCGAGCTTTAAACAGTCGATTGCCAGATGGCTGGCATGGACGCTCTCGTTTGGCAACCCGCCGAGCGTCTCCAGCAGTGATTCGCGCTTTATTTTTTTTGCCTCGGAAACACTCTTTCCTGTGAGTACTTCGGTCAAGACAGAGCCGCAGGCAATAGCAGCGACGCACCCTCGCACCTGATATTTTGCCTCTGCAATCATCCCGTTCTGAACACGCAACATGAGCCTCATCACGTCGCCGCAGGCGGGATTTTCTGCCTGAACGCTCACATCGGGTAAGTCCATCGCACCGGCGTTGCGCGGATGCTGGAAATGGTCAAGAAGTTGAGCTGAGTGCATGTCTGAATCTGGAACGCTTCAGAAAACTGCTGTTCCTGAACCGATACAATCACCTTATCGCATTTTCCGCATGCCAGTTCTCTCCCAGCTCGGCGACTTCACTCCACAGCGTGTGGTCTCACTGCAGCCTTCGATTACCTCTACAATGGAGCGCCTTGGGCTGCTGGATCGCGTGGTCGCTTGCACGAAGTATTGTGCTGACATCTGTCCGGAAGTGAAGGAACACGGAATCGCGATCATCGAAGATTCCTGGACCGCTGATTCCGAGCAGATTCGCGCAGTAAATCCCGATCTAGTTATAGCTTCGGTCCCCTACCAGGTCGAAGCAGTCGCAGAGATCCTCAAATCCGGCGCTCAGTTTCTCGCTTTGGCACCACACACGCTGCGCGATGTTTATGCCGACATCGCCGCGATTGCCGGCATCATGAACGAGCCGAATCGCGGACACTACTTGATCCGCGAGATGCAAATGGAGATGGAACGCGTTCGATCACGGAATGCGGGCGGCGAGCATCGACCGACTGTTTATTGTGAGGAGTGGGGTAAGCCGCTGATTCATTCGCAGCCTTGGGTTGCGGAGCTTGTGGAGGCCGCCGGTGGCCGATTTGTCGGCGAAGCGGGCAAACAAACTAGCGTAGAGATCATCCAGCAGTTCGATCCGGACATCATGATCGCCGCCTGGTGTGGCGCGGGCGATCGCGTGCCGCTGGAAAAGATCATCGCTCAGCGGGGATGGGAGTTGCTCAGGGCACCTCGCGAGGGCCGCGTTTACTGCATCAACGACGAGTACCTCAACACTCCCGGGCCAACTTTACTAGCCGGCTTGCGCGCGCTTGAAGCCGCTATTAGCAATCGCGAAGCTCCTGGATTGCGTCGCATCACTGCCGCCGTCTCGGCGAAATGAACTGTTATGATGTCTCAGCGGGCGGCAAACCAGGGACACTCTCCCCTAATTGGTCCTTCGTGAGCACTGCGTGCCCGAGGTGTTCGCACTTCTGAGGGACATGATTACATTCATTGCGCTGCAACATCGTTCTGTCACGATTCCAATCGATTGGATGCCTGCGTGTCGAGTGTGAAGCAGGTGGTAGCGGCACTCATCGTCCGCAATGACAAGCTACTGATCTGCCAGCGCACAAAAGATCAGCCGATGGCCCTGAAATGGGAATTTCCCGGGGGAAAGATTGAGCCCGGGGAAGAACAAGTCGCCGCGCTGCGCCGGGAACTGGATGAAGAATTGGGAATCTCGGCAACGATTGGGGAAAAGGTAGCGTCGGTGCAGCATCAATACAAGCGTGGCGGAGCGGTGGAGCTGCATTTTTATCGCGTACGAGAATATGAAGGCGAGATGGAGAACCGCATCTTCGAGCAGATCCGCTGGGTGGATCGCCAGGAACTTCCCCGCTTCGACTTCCTTGACGCCGACCGGGACATCATCCGGCAGCTGGCCAGCGGAAAACTGCTGCAAAACTGACCCGGAGACCGATCTGGAGTGCCGCAAAAACGCAATATTTCGCCTTCTAAGTGCCGCAGTTTTGCCTCTAATCCTGCTTGTTAGCCTGCCATGCGGCGCGCAAACCGACCAATCAACAGACGCACAAGTCACTGAAAACCAGACGGATAACGCAAATTCGGAGTCTGATCCGACTGTATTTCCTCACCCGGCTGCCTGGCCTTTCTACATTGGAGGCCAGCTAAACATGATTTTCCAGGCGCATCCCCCCTTCCACGCCAAGTATTCCGGCCCTAACAGCTTCAGAAATGAAGGCGAACATGCGCTCTCCCGAGTGGCAACGCTTTACCTGGGATGGCACGCGACGAGCACAACTGAGCTCTTGTTCGACGTGGAAGAGACTGGCGGACGCGGGATCAGCGACGCTTTTGGTCTTGGTGGCTTCACAAACCTCGACGTTGTGCGCAATCCAGACCTCGGCGCAGCGCCTTATATCGCGCGCGTAATGCTGCACCAGATCATTCCGCTGACAAGAAAGCAGGTCGAAACTGATCGAAATTTTCTTTCACTAGCCACTTCTCTACCGGAAAAACGCCTGGAATTCCGGATTGGGAAGTTAGGAATGGCAGATTTTTTCGACGTTAATGCGGTCGGAACCGACAGTCATTTGCAGTTTACAAACTGGACTATCGACAACAATGGCGGTTACGACTACGCGGCAGACACTCGCGGCTACACGTATGGAGCCATTGTCGAGTACCAATCACCACGTTGGGGAGTGCGCTTTGGCGAGATGTTGATGCCGAAGGTCGCAAATGGCATTGATCTGGACTTCAATCTGCAACGCGCACGAGCCGAAAATCTGGAATTTGAGCTGCGTCCAACGCTGATCAGAGGCCGGAAAACCACGATCAAACCGCTTGCGTATCTGAATCATGCCAACATGGGTAGCTATCGAGAGGCGATCAATGCGTTCCTTAGCGGCCGCGATCGCACGCCCGATGTAACCGCGCAACGCCATCAGGGAACCCTGAAACAAGGCTTCGGACTGAATTTCGAGCAGGAGCTTCCTGCTTCTTTGCGTTTCTACTTCCGCGTCGGATGGAACGAAGGCAAGCACGAGTCGTTCGCATACACCGAAGTGAACAACACGTTTTCGGCCGGAGCCGACATCTCGGGCGAGCGTTGGGACAGAAAATTCGACCGGATTGGCCTGGCTGGAGTGACCAACGGCCTCTCGCGCGACCATCGAGAATATCTCGCACTTGGAGGACTCGGATTTCTGCTCGGCGATGGGAACCTGAATTACGGACGGGAAAAGATTCTCGAGAGCTATTACAACGCTCACGTATGGCGCGGAGTGTATCTCGCTGCACTACTCCAGTACATCACCAATCCTGGATACAACCGCGATCGCGGGCCCGCAATAGTCCCGGGAACGCGTCTGCACGTCGATTTCTGACCACTACGTGCGCGGCTATTTCTGCGTAAACGGATAAGCCAGCGACAACAAAATCAGCACAACTGTGGTTGCCCAGGCGATCGTGTTGAAGAGCCGAGAGTTCGTGTGACTTCCCATAAGCTCTTTCTTGTTGATCAGCAGCAGCATGAAGATCAGCACCGCTGGAAGAGCGACGCCGTTAATCACCTGCGACAGAATCGAAACTTTCACCAGCGGAACGCCAGGAAGCAGGACAAATCCCGCTCCAGCGGCTAGAAGAATCGTGTAGAGCCAGTAGAAGACCGGAGCTTCTTTAAAGCTGTGATCGACTCCAGACTCGAACCCCAGGCCCTCGCACACCGTGTAAGCAGTGGAGATGGGCAAAATCGACGCGGCGAACAGCGATGCATTGAACAATCCTGCAGCAAAGAGCAAATAAGCGTAGTTCCCGACGAGCGGCCTCAGAGCCTGCGCCGCATCTGTAGGATCGTGAATGTCCGTGTGTCCGGCGGCAAAGAGGGTTGCCGCGCAGGCGATGATGATGAACCACGCAACTACATCGGTGAACACACATCCTACGATCACGTCAAGCCGCGAGGCAGCGTACTGCTTGATGTTGACTCGCTTCTCTGCCACAGAAGCCTGCAGATAAAACTGCATCCAGGGAGCAATGGTTGTGCCTACGAGGGCGATGATCATGTACACGTATGCAGAGTTGCGAAAATCCTGAGCGTGGGGCGGACGAAGCGTGTTGACGAACGCTGTGCTCCAGTCCGGACGAGCGAGCACCCCCGCGATGATGTAAGCGACGTAGAAGAACGAAGCGCCCAGAAAGACTTTTTCTACGCTCTGGTATGTTCCCTTAACCACAATGAACCAGACGATCACCGCACAAACTGGAACGCTGATGTAGCGGTTGATACCGAACAATTCCAAGCTGCCAGCGATTCCAAGGAACTCTGTGATGACATTGCCGAAGTTGACAATCACCAGCGCAAACATCATGAGAAACGTTGCGCGGATGCCGAATTCTTCGCGGATCAGGTCGCTCAAACCTTTGCCGGTGGCGGCGCCCATGCGCGCACACATCTCCTGGATCACAATCAGGGAGATCGTGATGGGAACCATGGTCCAGAGCAGCGAGTATCCGAACTGCGCCCCCGCCTGAGAGTAGGTGAAGATGCCGCCCGCATCGTTGTCCACGTTGGCCGTGATGAATCCCGGGCCAACGACGGAAAAGAACAGCAGGAGTTTGATCCACCATCGAGACAGTATTCTCTTAGGTCTCACTCAGACGCTCACATCAGAATGTCGGGATTACACTTCGCGAACGCGAAGCAATCCAGAATAAATGGGGAATGGGATTCGGTCAGCCGGAAAAATCTTTTTCACCACGGAGACACGGAGGTCACTGAGAACAGCCGGGAAAGAATGTAAACCTACGCCTGGGATCGTGTTGCTCAGAGCTTTTAAAGCGCTCACAATGCAACCGCAATTTTTTTTGGCTGTTCTCAGTGGTCTCCGTGTCTCCGTGGTGAATACGCTTTTGGTTTCACCGCTGCTCGCGCAGCAGCGTGATCACGTCGTCCGCCGTGATAATTCCCCGTAGGCGTTGCTCGTTATCGACGACGGGCAGCGTGTAGAGGTTGTACTTATCCATGAGTTCAGCAACTTTGTTCTGCTTCTCGTTCTCCTTAACAAAAACCAGCGGTTTGGCAGTGAGTTCCTTTAGAGGTTTTGTTGGCGAGTTGAGCACGATTCGCTGCAATGGGACTGACCCGGATAACTTGCCGTCGGCGTCCACCAGATAAATTGTTGCTACGCTCTCGACTCCGCCTTCAAAACTCCGCAGAAGCTCGATGGCCTGACCGGCAGTGGCATCCTCTGGAGCAGCGAGGAACTCGGTCGTCATACGACCGGCCGCGGTCTTCTCGCCGTGTTCGAGCAACTCTGAGACCTCTTCGCGCTCCGCGGGCTCCATTTCTTCCAGGATCTCTTCAGAACGCTCCTCAGGAAGCTGGTCTAACAGGTCAGCGGCGGCATCGGGATCCATCTCCTCCACGATGTCGGCGGCACGCTCGGGATCAAGCGATTCGACGATCGATGCCTGAATGTCCCGATCAACTTCTTCCAAGGCCTCGGCAGCAACTCCTTCGTCCAGAGTCTCAAAAACAGCTTCACGCTCGGCGGGAGCCAGATCTTCAACGATATCGGCAATGTCCGCGGGATGGAGCTGCGACAGCCGCTCGTGCTCGATTCGCAGTTTTACTCGACGCGCAGGATCGGTCTCAATGAGATCAACAAATTCCCAGGGAATCACTCTCGGTTTCAATCTTCTGACCACGGCCTCGATGGCGGCAGCAGGCGCCACACCCTTCAGCAGTCGCCGGACGGCACCGCGCAGACCTACATCAACCTCAGAGATCTTTATGTTCACCCCACCGTTCGCGGGTTCAGGGTGCAAGTCAACGTCGTTCACGCGGACGACCTTGCGTCCGTGGACGTCGATGATTTGCTGATCAAGAAGGTCACGTTCCAGCAGAAAGAAGTCGTCGAGAGTCTCTGCGTGAGGCCATTCCGAAGCCGGAGAAGAGGCGCGCACTTGCGCGTCAGCCCCGATCTGAATCATGCTGGGCACAAGGAAGCGGTCGCCCGTCGCAGTCTTGATTACCAGCCCGGAAACTCGGTTTGGATCTTCCTGAGGACGCATGGCTACTTCTCTCACCTTGCCTCCGACTGCGCCGCTGGAGTCGGTAACACGCGTTCCAAGAAGTCGCGAAAGTGCTAAACCGTGGTTCACAATCGCAGAATAGCGCAAAAGATTGCGTACGAATGAATCTTCCGCTTTCAAACAGCGCAACACGGCGGGAATGCTGAAAATTCAGATACCTTGATAGGCTGTACACAGCAATCGATTGACAGACTCGCAAGTGACAGGCAAACTACCGATTTCACTTGAGCAGGCAAGGCCAACGCAGCTTAAGGGGTGCGGAGGTGCGATACGGTCGGCTCGGAAAATGAGTTCATGACCTTAGAACGGGTCTCATACACGCTGGATTCCACGCTCGACAGCGTAAATAAGGCAGAACAAACGGCTGAAGCATTGGCTGCGAAAATGCCTTTTGAAGAAGAAGATTGTCATCGGATCGCTATGGCTGTTCGGGAAGCGGCGGTGAATGCCGTCTTGCATGGGAATGCATACGATCCAAAAAAGAAGATGACGGTGTCTTTCGAGAATACCGGCAACTCTTTGGTCATCAAGATCGCCGACCAGGGCCGTGGGCTCCGGGATGAAGACATTCCCGATCCCTTGGCGGAAGAAAACCTGCTCAAGCAGTCCGGGCGAGGTATTTTTCTCATCCGCTCATTTATGGACGAGGTAAAGATTCGGCAACTGGAGCCCGGCACGGAAATCACGCTGGTCAAACACATCGGCCATTCAGGAACGGCCACGGAGGAACGACAGTGACGATGAAAGCAACAAGCCGACGCGTTGACGGCGTCACCATTCTGGACTTGAGTGGACGCATCACCTTGGGTGAAGGCAGCGTCGTGCTGCGAGATCAGATTCGCGATCTCCTCAGCAAGAGCGAAAAGAAAATATTGCTGAACCTCGGGGATGTGACCTATATCGACAGTTCAGGAATTGGCGAGTTGGTTAGCGCCTTCACCACCGTCCGCAATCAGGGCGGTGAGCTGAAACTTCTTAACCTTACGAAGAAGGTTCACGATCTACTCCAGATCACGAAGCTCTACACCGTCTTTGATGTAAAGGACGACGAAACTTCGGCGGTGAAAGCCTTCACCCGATAGTCTTTTGAATTACAAGTGCCCGGCCGGGAAAAGGCCGGGCGCAAACCTCGCCCCTCCCGAACCAGCCGACTGTTGTGACTCGGAACCATCAGAAGCATTGTCATCCTGAGCCTTCGTTTGGCGAAGGATCTCCCGAGATGCTTCGAGCATATTTACCGCGTCCTGGCATTTTGGCCGAGATCCTCGCCAAGGGGCCGCGATGCTGCAATTCAGCCTCAACTATTCCGGGAGATCCTTCGCCAAACGATGGCTCAGGATGACAGTTTAGTCAGTATGTGGAAGGGAAGCACGCCTCTTCCCATTTCGGGCGTGCAGGCAAACTTTTCGTCTTAGGTCGTTCCGCGTTATCTCGCCATCGCCACGAAATCCACCTCGTCCGCCACACTCTCGTGACGAAAGGCTCTTAGGACTTCGGAGTGGTGAACGAGGAAGACGCCGGGAAGCTGGAAAGAGTCGCCGATGATTTTGCCAATGCCGTAGGTAAGCATGATCCGGTCACGGAATTCCCGCTTCCAGACCTTCAAACCAAATAACTGGGTCAAAGTGCCTCGAGAGAGTGAAAAGGTCTTGTAGAGCCTTTGCTGCGGATCGCTCACGCGAGCTTCCCCATTCAGCGCAAATTTCGAAAAGAACTTCTGCGCCTGCTCTTCAGACCCCATGTGCACGAACGCTAACTGCGCTCCCGTCGCCGCAATCTCCGAGCGCCTCTTGCGGATCTCGGACATCTCGGCTACGCAGAAAGGTCAGCCAAAGTGACGTAAAAAGACGAGCAGGACAGGGCTCCCGTCGCTCAGGGCGGCCAGAGTAGCTCCGTTCTGGGTGACGGCCTTCGTGAGGGCCTCTGGAATGGTGGTGGGTGCTGCGGTCTCGACCATTTCGGTTAGAAACATTTGAACACGGAGGACACTGAGGACGCTGAGGAAATCAACTGCTGGAACACGGATTGAACGGATCAAACGGATCGGACGGATACACTCAAATGGTTCGATTTGTCGTTGCGCAGTCGGGATTACATGATTCCAATTCGCGGAATCGCCAAATCACGAAATCACAAAATTCTTTTTCCATCCGTCTGATCCGTTTGATCCGTTCAATCCGTGTTCTAGTTTTTGACGTTTCCTTCTTTCCCTCCGCGCCCTCCGTGTTCAGCTTCGGGTTTTTACAGCGTGCACCCGCAAGGCGGAGCTGGCACATACTTCTTCAAGAACTCGGCAACGCGAGTGTATGCATCAATCTGGTTCTCCACGCGCGCGAAACCATGGCCTTCATTCTCGTAAACCTTGAACTCCACAATCCCTCCGCGCTTCTTGATCACATCCGCCACCTGCTGGGCTTCCGATTTGGGACACCGTGGATCGTTTCCACCGGCGAGCAACAGAACCGGGGCTTTCACGCGGTCGACGAAGTTGATCGGGCTGCGATCTTCCCATAGCGCTTTGTTCTTTACCGGATCGCCCATGGTCGCCAAGTCGTATTCGCGCAGCAACGGATCTTCGTTCTGCACTTCGGTAAACCAGTTTACGAACGGAACAATCGGAACGCCCGCAGCCCATGTCTCGGGCGACTTTGTGAGAGCCATCATTGACATGTATCCGCCGTAGCTGCCTCCCATGATGACCATCTTCTTGGGATCGACGTAGCCAGTTTGCTTCACCCAGTCTGCTGCGGCCAACACATCCTGAAGATCTCCGCCACCCATGTCGAAACGGTTGGCATCCATGAACTCTTTCCCGTAGCCTGTCGATCCGCGGTAGTTGGGCGCAATCAACAGATATCCCTGATTGGCGAGATATTGCACGATGCGGTTGAAGCTGTTTACCGTCTGGGAAGTAGGGCCGCCATGCACATACACAATCGCCGGATGAGTCTGATCGCGCGGGGCATTGTGCGGTACGTAGACAAGAGCCGAAATCTGCCACTTGCCGTCTCGACTCGGGTAATGAACGAGAAACGGTTCGACCATGTCATCCACGCTAAGACCGGCCAGCAGTGAATGCGTGAGTTGCTTCGACTCCTTTGTGGGGAAGTCGTAACTCCACACATCGTTAGGTGACGCTGGACCGTTATGGTAATAAAGCAACCGTCGCCCGTCTGACGAGAACGCTCTTACTCCACCGGCCAATCCGTTGACGCCTTTCGGCAAAGGTAGAGAGCTGGTCTGTTTGCTGGAAATGTCATAAACAAATATCTCCGTGTTCCCGTCGACATTCGCCGTCCATGTAACTTGACGCCCCTCCGGCGAGAACGAACCTGAAGCGACCTCCCATTTTTCATTCGTAAGCCACTCGATTTTCTTGGTGGCAATTTCAAGCAATCCGGCGTTCTCATATCCGGTCGTATTCGAGGTTATCAACAGATATTTGCCGTCTGGAGAGAACGCAGTCGCCTCGTACGTGTGCTCATCGCTATGCGGAGTAAGACGCGTAGCTTTGCCGGTGTTGGCGTCGGCGACAAAAATGTTGGAATCTTTGCCGGTTGCGTGTCCCTGCGTGTACGCGATCCACTTGCCGTCTCGAGACCAAAGCGGGCCGAAGTTTCCGAGTTCCTTGGGCGTGTTCTTTGTGAGCGGCCGATAGCGCTTCGTGAGCACGTCCATGATGTTGATCTCAAACGTGGACGAACTCCTCGGCTTGGACATGTAAGCGATATAGCGCGAATCAGGCGACCAGGCTGCGCCTTCTTCGGCCACATCGGGAGTGTTCGTAAGGTTGACGACTTCTCCAGTGAGCGGCGAGACAATGAAAAGGTCCCATTGTTCGTCGCCATCATGATCGGAGCCGAAGGCGATCCATTTACCATTCGGCGACCACACCGGATCGATCTGCCGCTGATCGCTGATCGTGAGTTGGGAAGGCCAGCCACCATCCGATGGAATCAGCCAGATATTGTTCCGCCCGGAAATGTTAGTAATGAACGCGACCGTTTTGTCGTCAGGCGACCAGCTCGTGGCGCCGATGTTTCGCGTGGTATACAGCTTCTCGATCGAGAGCGGCCGCACTTCGCGCTTCAAGACTTTGCTCGTGATCTGCTTTGGATCTGAGATAGCTTGCGCCGACGGAGATACAGACTGCGCGAGTAGAGACGATGAACAGAGAAATACCGTAGCGAACGAGAGAAGCTTGAGCATTGGGGTTGAATTTACCACGGAGTCACGGAGGCACGGAGGACGGCCGGATGAAACCACAAAGGACACAAAGAAACATGAAGGGGCCAGACCTGACCCCTCGATTTCCTTCGTGATACTTCGTGCCCTTTGTGGTTGAGTTGAGCTGTTCTCCGTGCCTCCGTGTCTCCGTGGTGAACTACGGTTTCGCGTTTTTGTGAATCTCCACCGTCGACCAGGTCTTGTCGGCTGCGTGGCAGATGTTCTCCAGCTTGCAATCGACACACTTCGGCTTGCGCGCGATGCAGAGCGCACGGCCGTGCCAGATCACACGGTGCGAAAAGTCGATCCACTGATCTCGCGGGATCACTTTCATTAGATCCTGCTCGATGTTGCGAGGATCGTCGGACTTCGTCAATTCGAGGCGCCGGGAGATGCGGTGAACGTGCGTGTCCACCACCACGCCTTCGGCTTTACCAAACCATGATCCAAGAACTACGTTCGCAGTCTTGCGGGCTGCGCCAGGCACGGTGAGAAGCTTCTCCATCTCATCAGGAACTTGGCCGCCAAATTCCTTAACAATCTTCTGGGCTGCCCCGACTACGGATTTCGACTTATTACGAAAGAAGCCCGTCGAACGAATGTCCGGTTCGAGTTGTTCCGGCTTGAGAGCGGCGAAGTCCTTGATCGTCGGGTACTTCTTGAACAGGATCGGGGTCACCATGTTCACGCGAACGTCCGTACACTGCGCCGAAAGAATGGTTGCAACCAGCAGCTCCCATGCATTGGAATGGTGGAGAGCGCATTTGGCATTCGGATACATCTCGGCCAGCCGCTGCAAAATTTCCCGCACCCTCTCCGGAGAAGTTGGGTTGTATTTGGCGGAAGTCTTCGGAGACTTGGCGGCTCTGTTTGTCGAAGGCACGGCTGCCTCTTGCGCGGGCGCTGTTTTTGCGGGCATGAAGAAAATGATTTTAGCTGAGTGCCTTGTGTGGTGCGGTGCATTACATCAACGCGAGCGCTGCGTCAAAATGTAGTGTTGAATGCCATTCGTCCAGGAGGAGAGGGTTGTCTATGAGTTTTGCAGATGTAAAGCGCTTCGGCTTTTCGCTTTCGCTGATTTTGTTGATGGTTTCTGGCGCGATGGCGCAACGATCTTACGATGACAACAGCAATGCGCAGCAGGCCGCTGCCAAAGTCAACATTACTCAGGGTCCAACGATCCAATACGCCGATGATCAATTCGCAGTGATCACCTGGACTACCGACCAGCCATCCATCAGTCGTGTCTTCTACGGCAAGGATGCAGGCAACCTGAATCAAATCTCCGAAGACGTCAGATCGCAAAGCTTGCGCCACCAAATCAACCTGCGAAACCTGCAAGCGAGCACGACCTATTACTTTCGTATCGATGCCGGACAAGGAACGGCTGCGGCAGCTTCGACCGATAGCCTGAACGGATTCCAGACCGCTGCGCTGGGAGGCGATCCAATTCGCAACCAGCAACCGTTTAAGGGCGCTGTGCAAAACGCTTCCAACACTGGGAACAACGGCACCGCCAAGACGGCGAACTTCGGCGCTATCAGCCTGACGCGCGATCCGGCTATCCAATACCTCGATGACACAACGGCGGTGATCTCTTGGGCAACAAACGTGCCGGCCAGCAACACCATCTACTACGGAACTGATCGCAGCAATCTGCTCTACACCGGCGGCGACTTCAAAGATGCCACTGAACACCGTGTGCATCTGTCGAACCTGAAGCCAAACACCCGTTACTACTTCCAGTTCGACGAACCCTCGACTCAGCCGATTGCGAGCTTCACTACGGTAAACACCGGAACTCAGCCTGTGTACGACCAAAAGCCGCTGGCTGAGTCCGCAAGCAGTAGTTCCTCGAGTGGTCCGCAACTCACGCGCCGTGAGCGCTCAGCTGGTCACAGCAATGAACTGCCCTCGGGAACTGAGATCGATGCCAGCCTGCAGACGGCGCTCTCCACCAAGACATCCCAGGTCGGAGATCGCTTCACGGCCGTCGTAACCCAGCCGGTGCGCGACATCGATGATCGTGTAGTGATTCCCACGGGCGCGCGCATCAATGGTCAAGTCACGGAATCGGAAGAAGGCAAAACGCTCCCCACCTTACGCGGTCGCGGCAAGCTCAATCTCCGCTTTCACAGCATCGCCCTGCCGAACGGCACGCAGATTCCCATTTCGGCAACACTCCTATCTGTGAATCAGAGTGGCGGTAACGGCTCCGTGAACCCAGAAGGTGAGGTCGAATCAGGCACGAAAGCATCTACCGCGGCAAAAGGCATAGGAGTAGGTGCAGGGATTGGAACCATCGCCGGGCTGATCTTCGGCGGTCCATTAAAGGGTCTCGCTATCGGAGCAATTGCTGGTGGCGGCTACATCCTTGCGACCAAGGGAAAAGATGTAGAACTTCCAGAGAATACCGGAGTGAGAATCCGGCTTGACCAAGCCGTGAACCTGGGCAAGAGAGAACAACTAAGACAATAAAACTTTATAGGAACGAGAGCATTGCAGGTTTCTGAAGAGTCCTGCAATGAAGTTCACATTAATTAAAACCTGTCATCCTGAGGCCGGTTTTGCCCGAAGGATCTCCCGAGATGTGTCAGCCTTAATTGCACTTTCGAGGCTCTTACATGAGAATTCTCGCCGAAGAGCCGGGAGGCGCCAATGAAATCCGAAATATTCCGGGAGATCCTTCGGCCAACATCGGGCCTCAGGATGACAAATCTAAGATTCCACCAATCATGTGAGAAATCGGGACGCGTTCGCTACCCGCGATCGTCTGTTCCTATCCTCTATCCCCTGTTCCCTATCCCCCGATCCTCCGCTCTCCGGAGTAAATAACGAAGCGCTGTCCGCGCAAGAATCCTACTAACGTCATGCTGAACTCCCTGGCGAGCTGAACCGCAAGACTCGATGGAGCCGACACTGATGCGAGAACAGGAATCCCAGCTACGAGCGCTTTCTGCACGATCTCAAATCCGCCGCGTCCGCTGACCATGAGCGCGACATCGGAGAGCGGCAGACGATCGTTCAGCAAGGCCCAGCCAATCACTTTGTCTACTGCATTGTGCCGGCCAATATCTTCCCGAATCACTAGAAGTTCTCCGGCAGTGTTAAATGCGGCAGCGGCGTGCAATCCGCCGGTCCGCCCGAAGACCGCCTGGTGTTGTCGGAGTTTATCCGGCAAGGCACAGAGAATCTGTGCGTTGAGCCTTAATTCCCGATTTGGTGCTTTGATGCCACGGGAGCGAATAGAGTCGATGGTTGCCTTTCCGCATATTCCACAACTGGACGTGGCCATAAAGCTTCGCTGCGATTGCGCGGAGAGAGACTCCCCTGCCGTTGTAAGTTCCACGCTCATCGTGTTACCGGCGCTTACACCTTCAGCAGCCTCGAGTTTCTTCAATTCGTCCCGGCCGGAGATAATGCCTTCTGTGACCAGAAATCCCGCCACCAATTCCCGATCATGACCAGGTGTTCGCATGGTGACGCTCAAGGCGACATCGCCGAGGCGAATCTCGAGCGGTTCTTCGACCGCGAGATAGTCCTGCACCCGCGTGACCGCTCCCTCCTGCCACTGCTCGACAGAGGTCAGGGCAATGCTGCGGGAACCATCAGAAGAGTTGGGTTTGGGCACGATCTCCATGATATGGGAGGCGAGGACAGCAGCGGGGGTAGCGACCTGGTTCCTTGGAACTATAGCCTGCTAGAGCTCTATTCGGTAACCTTGCGCCATCCTGTGACTCACAATACGATTCCAAGGACAGCAGTGCTTCCCCCCGCCCGGTCTTGCAGACCTAACGCTTTATTTCACCACGGAGACACAGAGAACACGGAGGAAAGGAGAATGGGAAAGGCTTTGTGACACAAACTATCCGCAGCCTCTATGTGCTCTGTAACTCCGTGGTGAAAAGGGGCATTGCCCAGCTGTCCCTCCGGCCGGGAAGCCTACTGATCTGCGTCTTCTTGATTCTGGGGCTGGCAGCCACGCTAACCGCCCAGACGCGGGAAACGCTGCAGTTTGTTGGCTCGTCGCGACTCGATTCCATACCGGCTACGGGAATCCCGTCGGACGATCTTCGAGTTAGTCCACATCCGGATGCCGACGCTGATCTGGCGGGGGTGAGCAAGGGACCAGGCTCTGCGTCAGTCCCCATGATTGCCGTTCCACAGTCAGTTTCGCAGACTCAGGCAAATTTCTCCCTCGCTTTCAACGGGCTCACTCATCGCGACCAGCGATTTGCAGGCACAGGAGCGTACGCAAATTCCCAGTTCAGCACCGAGCCGCCCGATCCTGGCCTGGCCGTCGGCAACGGCTTCGCACTTGAGAGCGTTAACGCGGCCCTGGCAATTTACGACGCCCATACGGGAGCGCTTCGCCAGGGGCCAACGGCGCTGAATCAGTTTTTCCACTTGAAGCCGGAGATCGCACGATCGTCCGAGACTTACGGCGATTTCACAAGCGACCCACGCGTTTACTACGACGCGCAATTGCAGCGCTGGTTTGTGAGCGTAGTGGCCATTGCAACGAATCCGCAGACTGGGGACTTTACTGCTCCTACCCGTCTACTGATCGCGGTTTCTGAGACGAATGATCCAACCCAACCATGGAGGATCTACAGCCTCGATACGACCACCCATGGCGCGGAAGGCTGTCCATGTTTCGGAGATCAGCCGTTGATTGGCGCCGATGCTCATGGTCTCTTCATCAGCACGAATGCATTCAGTCTGCATGAAGGTTTTGCCGGCGTTCAGCTTTACGCTCTTTCCAAACAGCTTCTTGCGGGCGGGGCAATGCCCGCAGTCGTGCACTGGAATGATCCGAAACTGGCTGGCGGATTTGCCTTCAGCCTGCAGCCCTCGATGCATTCTTCGTTCACGCCCGACGATTCGGCGAATCGTGTCGAGTACTTCACGAGCGTCGCGGATATTCGGAATATGCTCGACCGGCGTATCGCAGTTTGGGCAATCAGCAACACCGCTTCACTAGCCAACGAGGTGCCTGCGCTCAAGCTGAAGTCTGCAATCGTCGGAACCCAGCCCTTCGGCGTGCCGCCTGATGCGCCTCAGAAAGCGGGAGAGACACGACTCGGAAGCTTGCTCTCGGAGAAAACTGAATACATCGCGACCAACGATCAGCGCATGCAACAAGCCGTGTTTGCCGACGGCAAACTCTGGTCGGCGCTAACGACGATGGTCGCGATTGGCGACGATCCGAGTCCACACGCAGGCATCGCCTATTTCGTTCTGCGTCCTTCCGTCTCAGCCGGTGGCACGATTCGAGTCGACATCGTAAAGCAGGGATACGTGGCTATCGCCAACGCCGATCTCTTCTACCCTGCAATTGCAGTTCGACCGAACGGTGAAGGCGCGATTGCGTTTACCTTGAGTGGCACTGAGTACTATCCAAGCACCGCATTCGCCGCCCTCACGCAGAATGGCGTCGGAAATATACAAATTGTCGCCGCCGGCGCCGCGCCAAATGATGGCTTCAGCGGATACAAATATTTTGGCGGTGGCGGCTCAGGGCGAACCGGCGACTACTCGGCCGCAACTGTCGACGAACGGGGCTCCATCTGGGTCGCTTCGGAATACATTCCGTCAGGTCCCAGAACGCTGCTGGCGAATTGGGGAACCTTCATCGCCCAAATCACCCCAGGAAGATAATTCGAGGGCCACAGACGCAAACGTTCCCTGGTAATTCCCTGTTATTTTTTTGAATCTCGCGCTAAACAGCACTAAGCCGTCTGTTGATGGTGACTTACAGAGAAATCCACAGAACTCCCTGTTATTTCCCTGCCTTGAAGCGAAATTTGGAGATTTTGGGCAGAATTCGATGACTTCGAGATCGATTTCGAAAACTCCCCTGTTATTCTCGCTGTTCTTGGCTGGGCTGCTGGATAGAACACGAGGGTTTTCCTCCGTGTCCCCCGTGTCTCCGTGGTGAAAAATGGTTTAGCGACTTAGCTGTTCAACTCTCGCTACGCTGGCGCGCAGCTCGTCCACAATCTCGCGAGCAGCCTCCCGGGCTTGATCTTCCTGATTCGGCTCAAAGGAAATTGCTCCCACGCGAGCATGACCTCCACCACCATATCGTTCGCAGATCACGGCGAGATTCAGCATGTCCTGCGGACGCATGTTCGTCCACGGATTGGAGCCGACTGACACCTTGGTGCGAAATGAACTCTTGCTGAGGCCGACGCTATAGGTGGAATCCGGATGCAGATAGTAGGGCACAAACTTGTTGTAGCCTTCGAGATCGTAATCCATTACGTCGAAGAAGATCGTCCCGTGCTTGCTCTCTGAACGCTGCTTCATAATCTCGACGGAGTGTTCGTGCCGCTCGAGTAGCGGAGGAATTAGCGGCGCTACCAAAGGATCTTCAATGATGTCAGCTAGCGACTTGTAAGCTAGCAAGGGAATCAGCCTCGGTGTGAAGTTGTTATCTTGAGTCGACTCCACAACCATGGTGAGCTTCATGGCCGGTTCCTTCATTTCAACCGCGGTCTTTGCGTCCTTGTATTGCGCGCCGTCGACGATGTCGGCCCACTCAATTAGTTCCGCAACCGGGGCGGGATTGAATCCAAAACGATTCTCGGCAATGGTAGCCAGGAACTTCGTGCAGGACCTAAAGTCTGGATCGTAAAACTTCTTATTACTCTCACTATGCAGAAAGTGCTCGTGATCGTCTGGAGTAAGGAAGGCACTCTGATGATGGTCGAACCACCAAGTGATCTTGGGCGAGGCTGAATACTTGAAGTCGACAATTACGTTTTCGTCGCCGGTGAAAGCCGCCTCATCGAAGAGCGATCCCGCACGATGGAGAAGGCCGACATAGTCGAAGGTCGCGTTGTCGCGAATCCGCTCCGAGTAAAAGCGGGAAAACAACGCGGCAGATGCCGTGCCGTCGAAACACTTGTCATGAAAAAAAACCCGGACCTTCAATCTGGCTCCTGGCAGTAAATTGCTGGCTTCTGTCTCTCGCTCTCCACCATGAACCGCAGAGTCCGGGCCTTAGAGGAGAAAGCTAATCATCTTGCCATGCAAACAGCGGGGATTCAAGCAGAGTTCGATTCGCGCTAGACGATGCGGCGACCGGTCTTCTTGCGACAGTCCTCACACACGCCATAAATTTGGAATGTATGACGCGTGGTTTCGTAATGATGCTTACGGCCAATCTCCTGCTCTAGCCGATCGACCTCCGGAGAGAAGAACTCGACAGAGCCTCCGCAATCGGTACAGACCATATGGTGGTGGCTGCGACGGTTGTGCTGGTGCTCGTAGCGGGCGATGCCATCGTGAAACGCGACTTCACTGGCAAGCCCACATTCCGCCAATAGCTTGAGTGTGCGGTAAACGGTCGTAAATCCTATGCGTGGATCGCGCTTGCGGACGAGTTGGTGAAGCTGCTCAGTCGAGAGATGCTCATGAGTTTCGAGGAAGGTGAGCAGGATGGTATCGCGCTGCTCCGTCTGCTTCAGACCAACTCGTTTCAAGTGCTGATGAAACCGGTCCTGGGCTTCGCGCAGAGACTCGCGCGAAATCGATATTTGGTCATCAATGCGCTTTTGAAGCATCCGAATCGACAGGCGTATGCCTCATTTCAGCATAACATTAAGCGTGATTTTCGCCGTGGAGGCATGGAGTACACGGAGGCGGTTAACAGGGGATGAATTTTCCCGTTCTCAACCGATGTTTCTCCGTGTACCCCGTGTCTCCGTGGTGAAATTGTTCGTCTAGAATCGAAACAAATGGCAACCACGACGCTCGCACCGCCCAGGAAGAAGACGAAGACACGGAGCATCCTTCTGCGTTCGCTCATTGCCGCCGGGACTCTTCTGGTGCTCGCGATATTGGCACTTGCAATCTGGGTTTACTCCGTAGGACGTCGTGAACTTCCCCAAGTGGACGGAGCAATTGCATTGAGCGGGGTCTCGAGTCCAGTTTCAGTAGTACGCGACAAGCTTGGCGTACCGCATATCCGGGCAGCAACTTATGATGATCTCTTCTTCGCTCAAGGCTTTGTTACAGCCCAAGATCGTCTGTGGCAAATGGACATCTCCCGCCGCTACGCTGCGGGAAACCTTGCCGAACTTCTTGGCCCGGGCCTGCTGAGACACGATCGCCAGCAACGATACCTTCAAATCCGCGCGGCCTGCGAAAGAGCTGTGAGTAAGCTCGACCCGCAACAACGTCACTTCCTCGAAATGTACGCGCAGGGAGTGAATGCATTTATCGAGCGCACGCGAGACCACCTGCCGCTGGAATTCAAAATTCTGCGCTACTCACCTGCTCCATGGCGGCTCGAAGATTCACTCTTGATCGGCGCCAATATGGATCAGATGCTGAATACGCAGTACGACCTCGAGCTTAAGCGGGAGAAAGTTGTGCGTCACCTCAACCCTCAAGAAGTCGCTGATCTCTATCCCGCTACCTCCTGGCGCGACCTGCCGCCGGCAAAACAGGCGAATCCAGCGATTGACGAGCAGCCACCAGCCAGGCGAAATCCCGATTCGGAAGAGGACGAGGAAGGGAACGAGGGTTCCCCGACAAAAACCTCCTCATTGATGTCCGCATTCGATCCACCTACCTGCGAAATGTGCGTTCCGGGATCGAACAACTGGGTGGTATCTGGCGCGCACACCGCAAGCGGAAAGCCTCTGCTCTCAAACGACATGCACATCGAGCACTCCATTCCGGATATCTGGTATGAGGCTCATTTGACCAAAGGCGATGGTCAGGACTATGACGTCGCCGGTGTTACCCTGCCGGGTCTGCCGTTCGTTATTGTGGGGCACAATCGACGCATCGCATGGGGATTTACCAACCTCGGACCCGATGTACAAGACCTTTTTGTTGAACAATTCAACTCTGCCGGAGAAGTGGCTTCGCCGAATGGCTGGCAAGCTCCGGAGAAGACGCATGAAGTGATTCACGTTAAGGGAAGACCGGATGAAATCTTTGACGTTGTCGTGACGCGGCATGGTCCGGTAATCACGCCTATCCTGAAGGACGAGACTCGACAGCTCGCGCTTCAGTGGACTATCTATGACTCCAGCACGCTGGGAATTCCCTTTTTGGAAATTAACTCGGCGCGAAACTGGTCCGAATTCCGAAGCGCGTTCTCGAAGTTTGGCGGGCCTTCACAAAACGTGGTTTACGCCGATATCGATGGACATATCGGATATCAGGGCACCGGCAAAATTCCGGTGCGCGCGTCGGGGGACGGTATGTTGCCACAGTCCGGAGCCGATGCAGCCCATGATTGGACGGGATACGTACCCTTCGACCAGCTTCCGAGCGTGTACGATCCGCCATCCGGCATACTGGCGACCGCCAATGGGCGCATTACGCCTGACGGGTATCCACGTTTGCTGGCGAATGTCTGGTGGTCGCCTTATCGCACCTCTCGCATTTTTCATCTCCTGGAGCAAGGCCAGAAGTTCAAGCCGGCAGACATGCAGGCGATCCAGACCGATATCACTTCGGAACTTGAGCGTTTCTTCTCGGACCGGTTTGTGTATGCCGTCGACCATTCGAAGAATGCCTCGCAGCGCGTGCATCAGGCAGCAGAAATCATGCGCGGCTGGGATGGACGCATGGAGAAGAACAGTGCGGCAGCCACGATCGCATACTGGAGCCGGCGCAATCTGATGAGGGTGCTGCTCACTCCCAAAATGGGCGAGGACTTCGCCAACTACGACTGGGGCTTATCTGGGCCGGCGCTTGAAACCATCATCACCCACAAACTGCCGCGCTGGCTGCCACAGAGTTATGCGTCGTATGACGATGTGCTCGTGGCCGCGGTGCAAAAGACTGTTGATTCTGACAAAGCGCCTAAAGATTTGAAGACGTGGCAGTGGGGACATCAACTCCCGGTCGAAGTGCAACATCCCTTATTTGGATCCATTCCCGGGCTAAGCCGATTCAGCGGCACGGGGTCCCACCTTCAATCCGGCAGTGGCAGCACGGTGAAGCAAGTAGGAACCGATTTTGGTCCTTCAGAACGATTGACCGTGGATTTCTCGAATCTGGATCAATCAACGCTGAACATCGTGATTGGCCAGTCTGGGCATCTGTTAAGCCCGCATTACAAGGATCAGTTCCCGGCATGGTACGGGGGCTCGACTTATCAGTTGCCGTTTAGTGAAGCCGCTGTAAACGAAAACGCAGAGCATCGGCTCACCCTGCAGCCGAACCGCTAGCGCTTAGCGCTGCACAGGAAGCCCATTTTGTTTTAAGCTTAGACAGTCGCAATGGAACTGCTGCTGAATCTCATCTGGGTCGGCACCGCCTCCGTGGCGCTATTCGCTTGGGTGTCGTGGCGTAAGACTTCAGATTCCAACGCCGCCCCGGAGATGTTGCGGGGGACGATGGTAGTGGTCTGCATCCTTGCGCTGTTCTTTCCAGCAATTTCCATAAGCGACGATCTCTCTCAATCCCCCGGACTGGCAGAGAGCAGCCGCCTGCAAGACGTCCTCAAAGCTCCTGAACTACGCGGCATCTACCATCTAGCCGCGACTCTGCCGGCAGTGCCCTTGTTGTCGTTGCAGACCACGGTCCGGGCAATACCTAGAGACTGTGTTCGCACGGCTCGCCTGAGCCTGCACGAGGTCTTCTGGTCGCCGTCGATTGAGAAGCGCCCTCCCCCACAGCTCGCCTAGAGCACATCGCCTTAAGTAAGACACGTTCAGCAACATCTCTTATTCGAGACGGAGCCATGAGGCCTGCAGCCTTACGACTTTCTCAGTTTGCCTTATTCGTACTCGCGCTGTCCGCATATGGTCAGCAGACGAGTAGTCCACCTTTGCCTGCACCAGGCATTCCACGCTACCTGAGCCTGTTTGAAGCCGAGCAGCTTCTGGCACAGCGCAACCTGCTTCTTTCCGCCAGCCGCTCTCAACTTGCTGCGAGCGAGGCAGCGCGTCGGATCGCGGGCTTCAAACCCAATCCGCAGCTGCAACTTGGAATGGAGCAAGTTCCCTTTCAATCTCCAGTTCCTGACAGCGTTCCGAGATTCTTTGCCACCAACGGAAACGCAGGCGCCAATCCTGTTTACACAGCGCAGTTCAGCAAGTTGTTCGAGCGAGGCGGCAAGCGGGAGATGCGCATGCGTCAGGCGGACGCCCAGGTTGGCGTGGCGTCGGCCCAAATTGACGACACATTGCGCAACCAGCGGTTCGCTCTCCGTCAGGCGTTTGGCAATGCCTTGCTGGCGCGTGACAATCTGCGCATCGCCGCCGAGATAGATGCCCAATACGCAAAGACGGAAGACCTTACCTCTGTGCGAGTCAAAGCCGGGGACCTGCCCGGAATCGAACTCTATCGACTGCAGGCCGGACGACTGCAATTCCAACAAGCCGTAATCGACGCCCAAAGCGCTTACGAGCAAGCCACGCGAGACCTTCTCAATGTGTTGAGCGGGCGAAGTGAGGACGTCTTGCCGGCCCCCGCTCGGCCAGTCTCGACAACGGAACCTGTAAGCGATCTGCTTGAGTCCGCACCACTGATCGTGGTTGGTGACTTCTCTGACGCGCCTGTTTCCGATGGCCTCAACCAACTGAAAAACGTTGCGCGCGCAGAACGTCCGGATTTGAAGGTCGCAAGAGACAACCTGCAGGCTGCAGAATACGGCGTTCGTCTGGCACAGGCGCAGCGATCACGCGACATCAATGTGGCGACCGAATACCAACGGGTTGGCGATGACGACACGCTGGGCATTGTTACGCAAATTCCGTTGTTTCTCTACAACAACGGCAAAGTGGGTGTTCAGCAAGCCCAGGCAACGCGGGCTGTTGCAGAAGCACAACTCCATCAACTCGAAGTGCAAGCGGACACCGATGTTGAGAAGGCATACCAGTCATATTTAGCTGCGAGGCGGTCGGTCTCCCTTTATAGCGGCGAGAACTTGAAGCAGATACAGAAGGTTCGCGACATTGTCGATTTCAGCTATCAACACGGGGCGGCCACATTGCTGGAGCTTCTCGATGCCGAACGCACCGTCCGGCAGGCAACCGCCGCCTACAACCAGGCACGGGCGAATTACCAGTTAAGCATCTGGCAGCTCGACTCCGCTGTCGGAAGAGATTTGCAATGAAAGATCAAGAACCAATCAACAGAAAGCCGAGAACGCAATCCGTTTGTGCCCTTGCAGGGACACGCCCAAGCACCGTCGGACGTCGTTTTTTCGGACTAATGACCGTCGCAATTGCATTGGCTGGCTGGTCCGGCTGCCACACCCAATCCAAGCCACGGACCGAGGACCCACAACAAAACCCCTTACGTTTTGCAACCGTCAGCCTGCAGTTCGTCCAAAACGAAGTCGCGATTCCAGCAAAGGTACAGGCTGACCCACAGCGCTTAGTGCACGTGTTTCCGCCTGTGAGCGGACGTTTGTTGTCATTGAACGTGCGTCCCGGCGATGTGGTGCGACAGGGACAGGCAATCGCGATCATTGAAAGCAGCGATGCTGCGAGTGCTCGCTCAGACTACGAAAAGTCCAGGATAGAAGCAGCGCGCTCACACCAGGCCGAACAGCGCGCTGCGTTGTTGCTCCAGCATGAGGCGATGTCCGAGAAGGATTACGAAGACATCAGAGCACAAGCGGAATCAGCCAAGGCTGACCTCGCGCGTACCGAGCAACGGCTGCGCATGCTCGGTCTGAACACGGGGAGTATTTCAGACCAGGTAACCGTCCGTTCCCCGCGCAGTGGAGTAGTTCTTGAGATGGGCGGCGCCAACGGTGAACTCGCGAAGTCGTTAGATAACGCAGCTTCTATCGCCACGATCGCAGACCTGAGGTCCGTGTGGATCGTGGGAGATGTGTACGAAAAAGACGTAGCGCTCGCGTCCCGCGGTATGCCGGCGGAAGTCACGTTCGCTGCCCTGCCCGGCGCGAAGTACAGCGGCACCATCTCCAATGTCTCAGATGTAATCGATCCAACCACGCGCTCGCTGAAAATCCGGGTGGTCTTGCCGAATGCAGCACACAAGCTAAAACCCGAGATGTTCGCGACTATTCATTTGGTCGGACGCAAACAAAGCCTCATGACCGTGCCCACCACAGCTGTGTTACACGAGGGCAACGCAAGTTTCGTACTGGTGAAGAAAGCAGAGGGCAACTACGAGAAACGGACGGTAACAGTAGTCAACTCCGACTCGGACAAAACCGAGATCGCCTCCGGTCTTCAACCAGGCGAGATCGTGGTGACGGTTGGCGCGGAGTTGCTGCGTGAATCCGGAGCGGGAAGCTAATGCAGAGTGTCGTCCTGGCTCTTCTGCGTTATCGGACTCTTGTCCTGATCGGGCTGGCTGCGTGGATCGCCCTGGGTATCTGGGGATTTGTACAACTAGATATTGAGGCGTATCCGGATCCGTCGCCGCCATTGGTGGAGATCATCACGCAGAACCCCGCCTGGTCAGCCGAAGAGATGGAGCAGCAAATCACGGTGCCGCTGGAGACGGTGCTCAACGGAATGCCTCGCCTCGACTACGTGCGCTCTATCAGCATCTTCGGACTCAGCGACGTAAAGCTCTATTTCGATTTCAAGAGCGATTACTTCTACGACCGCCAGGAAGTTCTTGATCGGCTTCAGACGCTCACATTACCGAATGGAGTCCAGCCACAACTCTCTCCGTGGTCGCCGATCGGTGAAATCAGCCGTTATCAGCTCACTGGCCTTAAGTACCGTCTGAACGACTTGAAGGCTACGCAAGATTGGCTAGTCCGCCGCGAGCTGAAGCAGGTGCCGGGCGTGATCGACATCACCACATTCGGCGGCACGACAAAGCAGTATCAGGCAGAAGTGGATCCCAACAAGCTCCTTGCGATGAATGTCACGCTTCCCCAGGTAGTAACAGCGGTGAGTTCAAGCAATGCAAATGCCGGCGGAAACTATATGACCCTCGGCAGCCAGAGCTTGAACATTCGCGGCATCGGACTACTCCACAACCTTGATGACATCCAGAAGATCGTAATCACTCAGCGCAACGGCGCCCCGGTACTGCTGAGAGACGTCGCGAATGTTCATGAGGGCTATCAGCAGCGGCTGGGAAGAGTTGGAGTAGACAAGGACAGCGACGCCGTGGAAGGGATCGTATTACTGCAGCGCGGTGAGGAATCATTACCTGCGCTGCGAGCACTGAATCGAAAAATAGATCAGCTCAATCACGGGCTGCTTCCAGCCGGCATGCAGATAAAGCGGCTCTACGACCGCACGCGACTGATTCATGTAACCACGGCTACAGTGCGCCACGTCGTGCTCACCGGACTGGTCCTGGTCATCGTGCTCCTCCTGGTCATGCTTGGGGACATCCGTCTAACGCTGATTACCGCGTTAACGATTCCGGTCGCAATCCTTTCCGCATTCGGCTTGATGGTACTTACAGGCCGCTCTGCAAATTTGATCTCGATAGGCGCGATTGATTTCGGTATTCTCGTCGATTCCTGCATTGTGGTCCTCGAGGGAATCTACCGCACGTTAGGCGCGCGCCTGGAAGGTGAATCCGCCAACAAGCTGATCGCTCGCGCCACGGCACGGGCATCGCGCCCGGTACTGTTCGCAACCATCATTATTCTCGTCGCGTTCATCCCCCTGTTCACCATGCAAGGAGTGCCGGGAAAGATTTTCTCGCCGATGTCGGTAACCTACGGCTTTGCTCTCACGGGAGCACTGATTTTCGCGCTACTATTTGCTCCTGTATTGGCGTCGTTCGAAGGCAGCCGGCGACCCGAACAGGTGCATCGGGAGACGCGCGTCAGCAATTGGTTACGCGAACGCTACGACCGATGTCTGATGTGGACGCTGCGGCATGCTCGTGTAGTACTTGTAGTCGCGGCGGCCTTTCTGGTGATATCACTCATTGCCTTCTTTTTTGTTGGTGGTGAGTTCATGCCGGCATTGGAAGAAGGTAACTTGTGGATTCGCGCAACCCTTCCACAGGATATTTCTCTGGAAGCAGCCTCCGACCTCGCTCAACGCTTCAGCGCTGAGATTCGCAGTTTTCCTGAAGTGACACAGATAATTTTTCAAGTGGGAAGGCCCGATGATGGAACTGACGTAAGCGGCTTCAACAACGTTGAGATCTCTGCCGATCTCAAACCTTTAGGCGAGTGGCCGCACGGAGTGTCCAAGTCGAGCCTGATTGCGCAAATGGAGAAGCGGCTAGCGATCTATCCAGGCGTTGACTTCAACTTCTCCCAAAACATTCAAGATAACGTTGAAGAAGCAATGTCAGGGGTGAAGGGTGAGAACTCGCTCAAGCTGTTCGGCGACGACTTTGATGCGCTCACACAAAAGGCGAACCAACTGGCGAAGATCATGGCGCAGGTTCGTGGAGTGCAGGATGTCGGCGTGTTCCACGTAAATGGCCAACCCAACCTCATCATCTCCCTGGACCGGAGTAAGGCAGCCCGTTATGGCATCCTGCCCGCGGACGTAAATGCCGCTGTGCAAGCGACGATTGGAGGCAGTCCGGTAACGCAAATCATCGAGGGCGACCGCCGCTTCGACATGACAGTGCGCTACTTGCCTCAGTATCGCGACTCACCTGAATCGATCCGAAATATCCTGCTGCCTGCGCCCGATGGCTCGCGAGTTCCCCTTGCTCAGGTTGCGGACGTCTACCTGAAACAGGGTGCGTTCCAGATTTATCGCGAAAACGACAAACGTTATATTCCCGTGAAGTTCAGCGTGCGTGGTCGCGATCTCGCGGGTACCATTCAGGAACTCCAAAGCCGCATCGAGTACGAGGTAACCCTGCCTCAGGGCTATTCCTACGAATGGGCAGGAGAATTCGATAGCCTTCGCCGCGAGCAGAAGCGACTCAGTCTGATCGTCCCCATCAGCCTGGCCTGCATCCTCGTCTTACTTTTCATTCAGTTTCACACCTGGCAGGACTCACTCATCGTAATGGCGATCCTTCCCTTCGCTGTCACCGGGGGAGTATGGTCACTCCTGCTATCTCGCACTTCTTTCAGCATCTCCGCCGCCGTGGGATTTACCTCGCTTATTGGAGTCGCAACTCTTGGTGCGGTGGTGTTTCTCGCTGGAGTACGCAGGGCACAACTCGAGTCAGGCAACGAGCGCGGGCTTGAGGAAGGTTGCCGCGAAGAGATGCGACCAGTGCTCATGGCCTGCATGGCAGCCGGTCTGGGATTGCTGCCTGCCGCGATCTCGTCCGGAATCGGAGCCCAGGCACAACAACCACTTGCCCGCGTCGTGGTTGGTGGAATGCTCACTACGCTACTCGCAGTACTGTTCGTCCTTCCGTTGTTTGCGAGGCGCCAGCGAGGCTCACAACGCGATCAAATGCCATCCACCCCGGAACCAGAAGAGCTGCGCGTCTAAGAAGTGGCTTCCGCAAGCTTGCATTGGCACTTTCCTTGCACCACAATCAAAGTAAGTTTTTACTTACTTTCATGAATCCAGTCTCCAACCGAGGGAATCCAAGCACCATTCAGGTATTGGCCTAACGCTGATGTTCTGTCACGCCCGTCGTTGTTTACCCGGAAAAATCGGCTTGGCCATCAGGCATCTATCTGTGTTTGCGCTCCGTTCGCGCTGAGCTTAAAGCTTTTCAGCACAAACAACTTAGACAATGACTGGGAGGAAGAATGAAAGGGTCTGGTTCTATTTCGCAAGGCATTAGAGCCGGCCGCTGCATCGCCGTCTTGTTAGTCGTCATGGCTGAGGCGAGCACGACTTATGCCCAGCTTGGTCAGGAGGCGCCTCGACCGGTCACGGCCGCAGGTACCGTTCAAACTGCCCCTCCTTCAGTGCTCCTGTCCCCTGCGCCTACTGCAACCTCTGGGACCTCTGCGGATCCGTTCAGCGGGAGTGTCATATCTGGAAAAGCCACCGACGAGGTAATTTCGGTATCGCTCAGAGACGCCATTAATCGAGGACTTAAGGCAAATTTGGGGGCGTTGTTGACGGAACAAGGGATTACCGGCGCACGTGCTCAGCGCTGGCGCGCGTTGCAAAGCATGTTGCCGGATGTGACTGCGCGAGTTGGCGAGAGCGTCCAGCAGATCAACCTTGCCGCACAGGGAATCAGATTCCCAGGCGTACCGGCGATTATCGGTCCCTTCTCGAACTTCGATGCTCGTGCATTTCTCACTACTAATGCTGGCCTCACTCAGTACGAGAGCATCCGTTCTTCAGTTGAGAATCTAAGGGCATCACAGTTCTCCTATCGCAATGCCTTGGAACTAGTTGTGTTTTCTGTCAGCAATGCCTACTTGCAAGTGCTCACCGCGGGCGCAAACGTGGTCAATGCGCAGGCGCAAGTGCGAACCGCACGAGCGATCTTAGATCAGGCCAAACAAATGCATCAGGCAGGCGTAAGCGCCAAAATCGATGAGTTGAGAGCAACGGTCGAGTTGCAAGCACGACAACAGGATCTGATTGTTGCTAAGAATAATCTCGATAAATCCAGAATTACCCTGGCACGAACGATTGGACTGCCTTTGGAACAGAAATATGAGCTAGCTGATGCCTTGCAATTCATTCCTGCGCCACCTATGACTCAGGAGGAGGCGCTGCATCGCGCGCACCAAGGCCGCTTTGACTATCGTCAGGCGCAGGCGCAAGTGCGCGCAGCCGAGTTGTCGGAACGCGCCGCACGCTTCGAGCGGCTTCCAATTCTCTCCTTTAGCGGAAACTACGGTGACATAGGCATTAGCCCGGGCAGCTCGCACGGCACCTTTGTTGCCGCTGGAGGTATTCAGGTTCCAATATTCGAAGAAGGGCGCATTCGCGGAGACGTTTACCAGGCGCAGGGGAACTTGAAGCAAAGTAAAGACCTGCTGGCCGATCTCGAGGGTCGTATCAACGCAGAGATCCGGACTGCATTCCTGGACATAAACGCTACGTCGGAGCAGGTGCAGCTCGCCGACTCTACCGTGAAGTTGGCAGAGGAAGAGCTTGCAGAAGCGCGCGAGCGGTTCGCCGCAGGCGTGACCGATAATCTCGAAGTCGTCCAGGCACAAGGCTCTTTGGTGAACGCGCAAAATCAGTATGTCTCCAGCCTCTATGTTCACAATTTGGCGAAGCTGACATTGGCTCGGGTTGTAGGCGAAGCCCGGCAGAACGCGGCAACCTATCTTGGAGGAAAGTAATGGCTGCAACGCAAGACGAACGGTTAGAGACCATTGAGGAACAGAATCGCTCCACAGATGGTGGCGCGCGCCGGTTGCAAGCTGTCGAGACTCCAGTGCGGCCAAGCGCAACCCTGGCTCCTGATGATCAGGAGAAGCCGCGCGAAGAAGAAGAAGCCGCAGCACGGACCGCACAACGCAAAAATCGGCTGAAGAGGTTCGCACCGCTCGTCTTGGTGATAGCGGCACTAGGCACGCTGCTCTGGTGGCTGCACGCACGGCAATACGAAGACACCGATGACGCGCAGGTAGACGGTCACATCAGCCAGATCGGATCTCGCGTCGCTGGCTACGTTAAGGCCGTGAACGTTGAGGACAATCAGGAAGTTCAGGTCGGGCAGATATTGGTCGAGATCGATCCTCGCGATTATCAGGTCGCTCTCGATCGGGCGAGGGCGGAACTCGCCGACTCACAGGCACAAGCGGTAGCAGCGAACTATAGCGTCCCTATCACGTCGGTTGCGACCAAGAGCCAAATTGAGTCGGCTGAAGCGGACGTTAGAAACGTGCAATCTGGAGTTGCAGCAGCTCACAAGAACCTCGATGCCGCGCGCGCCAAGCTGCAGGGCGCCATCGCCAACAACGTGAAAGCGCAAAACGACGTACAGCGGTACAAGGGTTTGGTCGAGCGCGACGTAATCTCCAAGCAACAGTACGACGCTGCTGTAGCTGCTGCTGAAAGCACTTCCTCCGAAGTTCAGAGCTCTCAAGACAATGTAGTCGCCGCTCAAGAGGCGGTTACGCAAGCCGAGGCCCGCGTTGTACAGGCGCAAGCCAACCTACGCAATGCCGGTACCGGCCCAAGGCAGGTGAGCGTAACCCAGGCTCGAGCTACCTCAGCTCAATCGACAGCCGCCAAAAACCATGCAGAGCTGGAGCAGGCGCAGCTGAATCTTCAGTACACCAACATCATTGCACCAAGTCACGGAATTGTCGGCCACCGCACTGCGGAGGTCGGACAGTACGTGCAACCAGGGCAGGCGCTGATCTCGCTCGTGGACATCGACAACGTCTGGATTACAGCAAACTTCAAAGAGACGCAATTGCGACACATGAAGCCTGGACAGCCTGTCGAGGTCAAGGTCGATGCCAGCGGACGCAAATACAACGGCACAGTGCAAGCGATTGGCGGAGCCAGCGGATCCCGTTTCAGTCTGTTTCCTCCCGAAAATGCAACCGGCAACTACGTGAAAGTCGTGCAGCGAATTCCGGTTCGCATCGTGCTCGATGCTGACCAGAACAAGGATCACCTGCTGCGTCCGGGAATGTCAGTCGTACCCAGCGTGAGGGTCAGGTAGAGACGCAGCATGCTGCGTCTCCACCATGCAGCTGAAGTAAACCTTGGGTCCCTGGTTTTCCCATATGTCCTCTTCAGACGCAGCGTGCTGCGTCTCTACCAAAGCTACGGCTTATGAGCACAACCTCACAGGATCTTGAAATCCAGCAGTTCGCGGCGCCGGCACACGCAGAGTGGCGCCCCACCCACAACCCCTGGGCAATTGCGCTGGTGGTCACCATGGCGACATTCATGGAGGTGCTCGACACGAGCATCGCCAATGTCGCTCTGCCGCACATCGCCGGCACTCTCTCAGCCACAACCGACGAGAGCACCTGGGTGCTGACTTCCTATCTGGTCTCGAACGCTGTAGTGCTGCCAATCAGTGGATGGGCGTCAGACATGATGGGACGCAAGCGGTTCTACATGACTTGCGTCGCATTATTCGGCATTAGTTCCCTGCTCTGCGGCCTTGCTCCCAGCCTTCCGTTGCTCATCTTCTTTCGTGTGCTGCAAGGCGTAGGCGGCGGCGGACTAGCTCCGAGCGAGCAGGCAATCCTCGCAGACACGTTTGAGCCACGAAAACGCGGCGTGGCATTTGCGGTGTACGGCATGGCCGTAGTGCTGGCCCCCGCTATCGGTCCAACGCTCGGTGGCTGGATCACCGACAACTACAACTGGCGCTGGATTTTCTTCATCAATGTTCCCGTCGCGATCGTGTCGTTGTTCCTGACCAATCGACTGGTCGAAGACCCACCGGAACTTGCCCACAAGCGCAATTCGGGAATCAAGATCGATTACATCGGACTGGCGTTGGTTGGAATCGGGCTGGGCTGTCTTCAGGTCGTTCTCGATAAGGGGCAACGCGACGACTGGCTGCAATCCGATTTCATTCTGTCCTTCTCGATAATCGCCGGCCTCACCATCGTTGGAGCAGTCATTTGGGAGTACTTTCAAAAAGATCCCATAGTTGACGTGCGCATGTTCAAGAACCGCAACTTCGCGCTCGCCTTTGTCATGATGACAATGCTGGGCTTTGCGCTGTTCGGTACCACGGTGCTCATTCCGCAGTATCTCCAGACCCTTCTCGGATACACCGCACAGCGCGCGGGGATGGCGCTCTCTCCCGGCGGTCTTACCGTTATGGCGCTTATGCCGCTGGTCGGCTATCTCGTTTCGCATTACGACGCACGCTGGCTGATCGCCATGGGATTTCTTGCCTGCTCCGCCGCCCTGTTCCACATGATGGAGATGAACCTTGGTTTGAGCTTCGGAGAGGCCGTGCAGCTCCGGGTCTTCCAGGCGGCGGGTATTGCCTTCCTCTTCGTGCCCATCAACACGATGTCCTACGTTGGAGTGCCGCGCGGAAAGAATAACCAGGTGTCGGGCATGGTGAATCTGGCCCGAAACGTGGGTGGAAGTGTCGGGATCTCAATCATTGAGACCATGCTGGACAGGCGCTCACAGAAGCACCAGAGCGACCTGGCGTCGCATCTCACTAGCAGTAGTCCGGCGTTCCAAAGCCAGATCTCAGCCATGACGCAGGCAATGGTTAATATGGGCTACAGCGCTGCCGACGCATCCCAGCGCGCCTACAGCATGGTGTACCAGCAGGTGCAGCGGCAGGCGGCTGCTCTGGCCTACAACGATGTGATCTTTGTGTTTGCCATAGCTTGTGCCATCATGGTGCCACTCGCATTCTTAATGCAGAAGAACAAGCCCGGCGCTGGCCCTGGCGGAGTGCACTAGGTTGGCCGGACTGCACGCGAGGTGCAGCATGAACATTCGCAACATCACAATCGACCGGGAAGTCGGATGTGGCGGAGTAGAAATCGCAGCTCATATCGCCCGCCGCCTGAACTGGAAGCTCATAGACAAGTGCCTGATATTCGACATCGCCAAGATGGCGAACGTCGACGTGGAAGCCGTTAAGAAGCTAGACGAACATCCTGATCCCTTACTCACCCGTATGAGCCGTCTCTTCTGGGGCGGAGGCGCCGAGCGCGGCATGGTGAATCCCGATCACTTCGACTGCAAAAAGATGACGGAACTCACGCGGACAGTGTTTCTGAAGGCTGCGGATGAGGGAGACAGGGTGATTGTTGGCCGCGGGGCTCCCTATATCCTTGCCGAACGAGAAGACACGTTTCATGTCTTTCTCTATGCACCGCGCGACTACAAAATTCAAAGAGTTCGCAAATACTGCACTTGCGACGACCACGCAGAACAAGTGATCGATACCGCAGATAACGAACGGGCGGCGTTTATTCGTCAGCACTTCCACATCGAGTGGCCGGAACGGCACGTCTATGACTTGATGCTGAACACGACGGCTGGCGAAGACTGGGTGGTTGACACAATCCTTCAAGCCGCGAGGCTCACACAGCCGGAGCCCGCGCTAGTCGGATAGCGTTACAGTTGCGCAGCCCTGACTTTCCCCTTACACTGCCCGAATGCCCAAAGCAAGTGTGCTCGCCGCTCTAGTTGTGCCTTTTTTGTGTGTATCGTTGATTGCGCAGACCTCATCCGACCAGGCAAGCACAACAGGAAATTCTGGCCAAACTGATTCTTCAAAGGCGAAACACAAAAACCCTCTCAGTCTCGATCTCCCGAATTCGCTGGTGGTCGAGGGACGCGACACGAAAACCACTCCGCTCACGACGGGGCAAAAATTTGCACAAGTCCCGAAGAATTTTTTCAACCCATTTACCTTTATCGCCGTCGGAGCTGAAGCGGGGATTGATCAAGCCGCTGACTTCCATCATGGATACGGGCAGGGCGCCGAAGGATTTGGTAAGCGTTATGGTGCCGATCTCGCGGATACTGCCACAGGTCAGCTTTTCGGAATTGGAGTATATCCGTCGATCTTTCACACAGATCCGCGTTACTACCGTATGGGAAGCGGCTCATTTTTTTCGCGGACAACGTATGCCGGGACCCGGGTCCTTGTAACCCGTACCGATTCGGGTCGCCGAATCCTTAATTTCCCTGAGATCCTCGCCAGTGCCACCTCGAGCGGAGTTGCACGATCGTATTATCCCGACGACGAGCGCACCGCTGGTGATTTTGCCGTGTCAATGGGGACAAGGATTGCTTTTGACGCGGCGTACAACTTCGCCAAAGAATTCTGGCCCGACGTTCGCAAGCATCTCTTCGGCCATAAGTAGCCTGTAACGTAGTCGCAGTCTCCGAATCCCATCCTGCAGAAAGCTGCGATGAGCGAACCAAAACAGGAAATCTGGCTCATACGTCACGGCGAAACCGAGTGGTCTGCCTCGGGCGCGCACACATCCCGTACCGATCTACCTCTGCTTCCGAGCGGAATCAAGCAAGCAGAAGAACTCAAAACGAAACTACGCGGACGCAGATTCGCGCTGGTGCTCGTGAGTCCGATGCAACGCGCGCGCGAAACGGCCCGCCTTGCCGGCTACGCCGATCAAGCTGAGATCACCGAAGATCTGAAGGAATGGGACTACGGCCAATACGAGGGCAGCAGCACTGCACAGATTCGCCAGGAGCATCCGAACTGGTCTCTATGGCACGATGGTGTTGCAGGAGGCGAGTCGGTGGACCATGTTGGACTCCGAGTGAAGCGCGTCATCGATCGATGCACGAAAGTGAGCGGCGATGTTGCCCTCTTCGGACACGGCCACGTCCTTCGAATATTGACTGCGGTCTGGCTGGACCTTCCCCCCGCCGACGGAAGATTGTTCGCCCTGAATACTGCGACCATCAGCGTCCTGGGATATGAACACGATTACAAAGTGATCCGCCGCTGGAATTGTCCAGGCGTTTGATGCACCGGTACTGTCAATTGCCCCAGTAACCTCGCGAGGGCAATTGCCAAGCTTCCTGATGCCTTCCAAGTCTTTGTCGAGCTAGCTAAACCATTGCGTCTATTAATTCCTAATTTATCCACAGAAAATATACCTGTTAATCAGATCGACAACACAGAGCGCTGGACAGTTACCCCGCTCATGATTTTCCTTGGGGTTTACGCAAACTAAGGTTTACTTTGAGTTAAATACTGGGATGAGACGGTCATTAACTATTTAGCGGACCGATCGAAGCGCGACGTCCACCAGATCACTTAGAAGGAGCTCCCGCGTCAATCAAGCAATCGGAAATTATTTTCGAGCCAGCCGAGAAGCCCGGATTCCTCTTTTGGACCGGATCGCAATACGCCTGGCGAAGCTCTGCCACTAAGTAGAGACGCAGCATGCTGCGTCTCTACCATGGTGCCATTCATTTCCTGCGACCTTAACGCGCACCTATCCGTCTAAAATGGACATAGTCGCGCAATGGCAGATTCCCATCCGGAAGAAGAGGTACTAGGAAAAGCGTATGACAGCCGTTTGATGAAGCGGCTGCTCACCTACCTCGCTCCGTACAAATGGCAAACGCTTGTCGCGATCGCGGCCATTCTAATCAAAGCTGGCGCTGACGTTCTCGGACCGTACCTCACAAAAGTCGCTGTCGACAAGTACCTGGCAGACAAGCACGCCGCTGTACGTCCTCATTTCCTTGATTCCTGGCTAAGCTTGCGGCCATTGGTTGGCATCGGACAAATTGCGGCGCTCTATCTATCGCTTCTTCTCGTTAGTTACTGCATGGAGTTCCTGCAGACCTACTACATGCAATGGGTGGGACAGAAGGCGATGTTTGATTTGCGCAGCCAGATCTTCGCGCATTTGCAGCGGCTGCATGTGGGATTCTTCGATCGCAATCCGGTTGGACGATTGGTCACCCGAGTTACCACGGACGTGGATGCAGTGAACGAAATGTTCACATCGGGTGTGGTGTCAATCTTCGAAGACGTGTTTGTGCTTGCCGGCATCATCGGGTTCATGTTGTGGATGAAGTGGTGGCTCGCATTGATTACTTTCGCGGTGCTGCCTCTTATCTTCTGGGCGACGATGATCTTTCGTCGCAAAGTGCGCGAATCTTACCGTCGGATTCGGACGGCGATCGCTCGCATTAATGCTTATCTGCAGGAGCACATAAGCGGAATCGTTGTGCTCCAGCTCTTCAACCGTGAAAGACGCGCCTATAGAAACTTCGAAGAAGTGAACGCCATGCACATGGAGGCTTTCAAAGACGCCATCATGGCGCATGCTGTTTACTACCCGGTTGTCGAAATCTTGTCAGCGATTGCTATCGCCTCGGTAATCTGGTTTGGCGGAGGGCGAGCCCTGGTGGATGCTGCCCTTCTGGGGACAGTCGTCGCTTTCATCCAGTATGCCCAACGCTTCTTCCGCCCAATTCAGGATTTGAGCGAAAAGTACAACATCCTGCAATCCGCCATGGCCTCGAGCGAACGCATATTCAAACTGCTCGATACCGCTCCCGCAGTGGTGAGCGCAGCCAGGCCGCGCCGCGTCGATGGCCCCGGACGCATCGAGTTCGAGAATGTCTGGTTCGCTTACAGCCGCGAGCAGCCCAAAAAGCGCGACACCAATGGCCAACCCCATAGCGAACTAGCTCCCGAAACGCCGGCAGACCCTGAATGGGTGCTGCGCGACGTGTCCTTCACTATCGAGCCAGGAGAGACGGTGGCGATTGTCGGCCACACCGGAGCGGGAAAGACCACGATCATCTCGCTGCTGCTGCGCTTCTACGACATTCAACGCGGCGCAATCCGCATCGACGGCGTCGACATCCGCGACATGGACCTCGCCGAGTTGCGCCGCCGCTACGGCGTTGTACTCCAGGATCCATTCCTCTTCTCCGGCACTATAACCGACAACATCCGCCTGGGTTCAAAATGGGTCACTGACGAGATGGTGGAGCGTGCCGCCGAAGACGTAAACATCGCCGACTTCATCCGCACTCTTCCCCAGGGCTTCCGCGAGCCGGTACGCGAACGCGGCAGCACGCTCTCCACCGGCCAAAAGCAACTCATCTCGTTCGCACGCGCACTCGCACATCAACCTCGCATCCTCATCCTCGACGAAGCTACCTCCAGTGTCGATACCGATACAGAACTCCGCGTCCGAGAGGCCCTGACCCGCATGGTCGAAGGCCGCACCTCGATCATCATCGCCCACCGCCTCTCGACCGTGCAGCGCGCCGACAAGATTATCGTCATGCACAAATCCCAGCTCCGCGAGATGGGATCCCACCAGGAGCTGCTCGCCCAACGCGGAATCTACTGGAAGCTTTATCAACTGCAGTACAAAGACCAGGAGCTTCCCACTGTCTCTGGCACGCTTATCGGCGGCGAAACAGCCCGCCAGCGGTAGCCTGTGGGTGAATCGGAACTTCGAGGACCGCCTGCCGCTTGCACCCCATCTGCCACAGAATCGGCGTCGCCGGGGGCTTTGTATTGGCCGCTCACTTCACTCCAATCACCCTGTGGCTCGATCACCCGATTCCCCCATTGAGTGTCTTTCACTCAACTTTAACCATCTCCCTCTTGACAGCTGAAACGCCCGCTCTTACAATTAGCACTCGTTAGGCATAAGTGCTAACAGCGTCCTGTGTCCTCCTCGTTGCAGACGCTGCTGCGCTTAGAAATCGCCGTGAACGATAACACAAGCTCTCATAGTTTCAACAACTTGGAAGTACAACTTCAATACTTAGACAATTCACAAGGAGTCGAATACAGACATGGCAAAGTTGACCCCGTTGCATGACCGCATCCTGGTTCGCCGCATTGACGAGGGCGAAACCGTTCGTGGCGGCATCATCATTCCCGACACTGCGAAAGAAAAGCCGCAGGAGGGTGAGGTGATCGCCGTTGGCGCAGGTAAGAAGAACGACGAAGGCGAAAGGCAGCCCGTCGATGTGAAGGAAGGCGATCGCATTCTCTTCGGCAAGTACGCTGGGAACGAGATCAAGATCGACAACGAAGAATTCCTGATCATCCGCGAAGAAGAAGTACTCGGCATTCTGACCGGTGCAGCGAAGTCGGTAAAGAAGGCAAGCTAGGCGCGCTTCGCGCGAGCAGTCGGCACTCAGCATTCAGCCAGTGAAACATTCTGGCGTGAGCTGAGCAGCCTAGAAGCTTAGGAGCTCAGAAGCTCCGCAAGAATTGCCGCTTCGGCGGCACGAAAGTAAAAGTATAGGAGATAAGCAATGGCTAAGCAGATCGTACATGGCGAGGAGTCGCGTCAGGCGATTCTCCGCGGCGTCAACGTATTGGCTGACGCAGTGAAGGTGACGCTCGGTCCGAAGGGCCGCAATGTCGTCATCGAGAAGAAGTTTGGTTCGCCGACCATCACCAAGGACGGCGTGACCGTAGCAAAGGAAATCGAGCTGAAGGATGCGCTCGAGAACATGGGCGCGCAGATGGTGCGCGAGGTCGCTTCCAAGACCTCCGATGTTGCCGGCGACGGCACCACCACCGCGACTGTGCTGGCGCAGGCGATCTTCCGCGAAGGCGTGAAGACGGTGGCTGCCGGCGCCAACCCGATGGCGCTCAAGCGCGGCATTGAAAAAGCCGTCGCCGCCGTCGTGGGAACCGTCGATGAGGAAGGCAACCGCAAGGGCGGGGCTCTTAGCCAGTTCTCGAAGCCGGTCACAGGCGACATGATCGCTCAGGTCGGCACCATCTCTGCCAACAACGACGAGACCATTGGCAAGATCATTGCCGAAGCGATGAAGAAGGTCGGCAAAGACGGCGTAATCACGGTCGAAGAGTCGAAGACGATGGAGACTCAGCTTGAAGTCGTGGAAGGTATGCAGTTCGACCGCGGCTATCTTTCTCCGTACTTCGTCACCGATCCGGAGCGCATGGAAGCCGTGATGGAGAACCCCCTCGTTCTCATCTACGAGAAGAAGGTCAGCTCCATGAAGGACCTGCTCCCGTTGCTCGAGCAGGTAGCCAAGAGCGGCACCCCGCTGCTTATCATCGCGGAAGACGTGGAAGGCGAAGCGCTCGCGACCCTCGTGGTCAACAAGCTGCGCGGTACCCTGAACGTCGCTGCCGTGAAAGCTCCTGGCTTCGGCGATCGCCGCAAAGCCATGTTGCAGGACATCGCAATCCTCACCGGCGGCAAGGCCATCACTGAAGACCTCGGCATTAAGCTCGAGAATGTTCAGGTCGGCGACCTCGGCAAGGCAAAGCGCATCACCATCGACAAAGACAACACCACCATCATCGAAGGCAAGGGCAAGACCAACGAGATCGAAGGCCGGGTGAAAGAAATCCGTGCTCAGATTGAGAAGACCACCAGCGACTACGATCGCGAGAAGCTCCAGGAACGTCTGGCGAAGCTCGTGGGCGGCGTGGCGGTGATCAAGGTCGGTGCCGCTACCGAGACCGAGATGAAGGAGAAGAAGGCCCGCGTTGAGGACGCTATGCACGCAACTCGCGCAGCCGTTGAAGAGGGCATCGTTCCCGGCGGTGGCGTGGCGCTCGCGCGCTGCATCACGGCCCTCGATGAACTCGCTAAGACCCTGAGCAGCGAAGAAGCGATCGGCGCACAGATCGTAAAGCGCGCGCTTGAAGAGCCTCTGCGTCAGATCGTCGGCAACGCCGGCGAAGAAGGCGCCATCGTGATCGGCAAGATCCGCGAGTCGAAGGACAACAACTTCGGCTACAACGCCCAGACCGGCAAGTTCGAAGACCTGGTCAAGGCCGGCGTGATCGATCCCACAAAGGTCACCCGCACGGCTCTGCAGAACGCTGGCTCCATCGCTGGCCTCATGCTCACCACCGAAGCCCTGGTAAGCGAACTTCCGGAAGAGAAGAGGGAAGCTCCCGCTCCAGGCGGCCACGGCGGCATGGGCGGAATGTACTAAAGCAATTGGCCGGTTTGCCAACCAAAAGCCCCGCAGAAATGCGGGGCTTTTTATTGCGGACGTGCTTCCGGCGGCGTCTCCGGTTTTCGGCAGCTTCCCACCGTGACAAAAAAAACCTTCTCTCCGACGGTATTCGTTGGTAGCGAAGGAATTGGAGGGTTGCGTGAACCCAGATATCCGTCGGGTCAGGATCAATGAATCGCATGCAAGTAGCCACGGACAGGTTCCCTGCTATTTCCCTGCTAATTGCCTGGTCAATTGCGATTCCCCTGTATTTATGCGGCTCGCGCGATTGAAGATTTTTTTCGCGGGAAAAATTCCCTGCCATCTTCCCTGCTTCGGGAATTATCGTTTCAGTCGCAGATCGCCCGATGCTCGGCCGGGAACAGCGAGGTCCCTTCGTTACGCTCCCTCATTTTGCACAGGTTTCTAGCTGGTACATGTCCTTTAGTACACCGCACTTCCGGCATCTCTGCGACAATTCACAAAACCATCATCATCATGAACCGAGAGGCTGCATGCCCCCAGTAACAGCCGGTCCGAAAACGGTTCTGTGTGTCGACGACACACCATATGTCCTACAGATGCTGGACATGTTCTTGACTGCTGTGGGATATCGCGCGGTTCCCGCGTCGAACGGGCGTGAAGCCCTGGAACTCGCCAATAAGATCTCGCTCGACGCCGTAATCCTCGACTACGAAATGCCCGAGCTCAATGGACTGGAGGTTGCGCAGATCCTGAAGGCCGCGCACCCTTTGTTGCCGATTCTGATGTACTCTGCCCGCCATCCACAGACGGAAGCCAGCGCTCCGGGAGTTGTGGACGCGTACGTCGAGAAGGAACACCCGCAAGCTCTGGTGATGGCGCTTGCGCGCGTCTTGAACGATCCCCCTCCGGTACTCGTGCGACGGAGATTTCCCCGGTTTGCAACATCATCGAGAACCTTTACGTTGCGCTTCCCTGATCGGGAAACAGAGAATGCCGCGTTTGAAGGTACGCTGAGAGATCTTGCCGAGGGTGGTTGTGGCGGACAGGTGGATGCCCAGATGGTGCCGGGCGAACTGGTCTCTCTTGCCTTTGGAATCCCGGAATGCGAGATCACGCTGGAGTTGCGGGCACGAGTCCGCTATCAGAACGCGGACTCGCACGGGTTTGAATTCGTGGATCTCACAGCGGCTCAACAGAAAGACTTACAGCGTTGCCTGCACGTGATTGCAGCTGCCTGAGCTGCGGGGCGAAGGAACTTGGATCTGTTCAGCTCGCGTGTGGAAGGCGCTCTTCGGGAACTGGAGCCGGCCTTCTCAGGATTAGAAATGTTGCGGTGCCGAGGATGATCAGCAAAGTCACGCCAAGTGACAGCCACAGATACTGCCCGGGATGTCGCATGTAGCGAACGATGCGGCGGCCGTAGTGCGCAGCTATGAGCGTGAGCAAACCGTAACGGATGGCGCGACCCAGGAACACAGTAAGAAAGAACTTGCGCAGCTTGTATCCGAATGCGCCGGCAGCCAAAAGAAACATCGACGTGGGACACGGCGGCGGCGATACCGTGGATACGAAGATCGCGCCTGATCCCCAACGCTCGAGAGCGTACTGCACCTGGTGCGAGCGGCGCGCACCGAACTTCTTCTCAATCCAAGCGAGGCCGGTTTTCTGCCCGAGCTTGTACGTTAAGTATGACCCGATCATCGCTCCCAAAGTGGCCATGCTCGCGTAGTACAACCACAGATCGCTATGCCGCGCGGAGAGATACGCAGTGAGAATGTCGAGGCTGCCGAAGGTCGGAAGCGGGGAGCTATCGAGGATCGCGAGCGGAACCAGGCCTATACCGCCCCAATGCGCGAAGAAACGGAGCATAGTCGGATTACTGGCGCGCGGGCGTTGTTGCGCCAGCACCTTTGCCGCTTTGCCTAGAGCCGCCGCGTTGAATACGCTCGAAAGCAATCTGCTCCTTAGATGCCCCTAACTGACATTATCGACATCTGGTCTTGTTAAGTATTGCTAACGAAGGAACAAGCACGTTCGTAGTCCCACTTTGTTCGGACCCTATTCGTGCATGATAGTTGCCGCTCAGTAGAGACGCAGCAGGCTGCGTCTTCTACTGGAACTACTGTGCTATAGAATCTCTGCCGATGATGATCAAACGGCTGCTGTGCTCTCTTGCATTGTTCGTAATTTCTCTTGCTCCTCTGCCTGCAATTGCGTGGGGCTGTGAAGGGCATCAAATCGTTGCTCTGATCGCAATGAAGCACCTTCAGCCCCAGGTTGCAAGTCAGGTGAATGCTATCTTGGCTGCAAGTCCGGTGGCGTCCACGCTTCGCCACTTTTGCCGCACGTCGGGGCTACCGCCGATGGTTGAGGTTGCGAGCTGGGCTGATGATGTACGCGCTGAACAGTCGGACACAGGCCCACTGCACTACATCAACATTCCTCTTAACGCTACGCGCGACAAATACGACATCAGCGATGCCTGCAAGCAGGGCTGCATCGTCGACGCGATTACGAAATACACGCAGCAACTCAAGGCCGGCAATGACGCAAAAACTCGCGCAGATGCATTGCGCTTTCTAATTCATTTTCTGGGAGACATTCACCAGCCTCTGCACGACGAAACCAACGGGGATGAGGGCGGCAACTGCGTTCCGGTGGAGTTCGAGGGTGAAGAGCCCCGCGTGACTAACGCGCAAAAAGAGGAATATTTCCCCAATTTGCACTCGGTCTGGGACACCGGCATTCCGCAGAGCATGCTGGCCTCGCACGATATGACCGTTGAGGAGTTTGCTGATTTCCTCGACTTCCGCTTCCGTCCGCGCCTCCAGCGCTGGAACTCAGGTCAGGCCGCGGATTGGGCATGGGAAGGCCACGATCTGGCCTTTAGCGCCTATCGTGCGTTGCCGGCAAACCTGCCGCGCGACATCAATCCCCAGGCGACATCCTGCTCAGACAACAATCACATTGCCAAGCGCCTGGCGGACCTGCACATGGTGCTGGGGGAACGCTATGACAACGTCTCCCACCCGATTGCCGAGGAGCAACTTACAAAAGCGGGAATCCGCCTGGCAGCCCTGCTAAACGCAGCCCTCGGTAAATCATAGGCACCGTTACCTTGGTTACCCTCGCTGAGGTAGAATCTCGGATTCCAGTAAGCCAGCCGTAAATCCGACCGCCAGACCGCATCGTTCTTAGGGAGAGGAAATGAGCACGGCGCCGAGCGCCAAAGATCAGCCGCAAATAACGGATTCCATGCTGATATCGAGAATCCGGGCAGGTGATGAGGACGCGCTCGCCACTCTACACGACCGCTATTCCCAGGTTGTTTACTCAGTAGCGTTGCGCGTGTTGGGTGAGACCACACAGGCGGAAGACATTTTGCAGGAAATTTTTCTCCAACTTTGGCGGAATCCACAGACGTTCGATTCCAATCGCGGCAGCCTCGGGGCGTGGCTCGCGGTGATCACACGTCATCGCGCGATTGATCAGCTGCGCCGCCGCCGTCCTGAGTCTGACATCGAAGATGTAATCGTCGCGGTGGATACGCGGATTGAGCAGACAACTGATCGCAACATGGCGATTGCGAAAATTCGTGCCGTCGTGGAGCAATTGCCTGCCGAGCAACGCAAGCCGTTGGAGATGGCATTTTTCGAAGGGCTCACCCATTCAGAAATCGCCAGCAAGACTGGGGAACCGCTGGGAACAATCAAGACGCGAATTCGCTCAGCACTACTAACTCTACGAAAGGCACTCGCCGCATGAGAGACCATCAACAGATCACCGACGATCTGGTGCTGTACGCCCTGCGCGAGCTGCCTGAGCAGCAGGCCTTGGAAGTCCGTCGGCACCTTGACGATTGCCCTGAATGCCGACGTGAGCTGGGCGACCTGAATTCGGATATGGCATTACTGGCCTTGTCGAGCGTGGGACCGGCCCCGCCACAGCGTTCACGCGAACGCTTGCTAAGGGCGGTAAAGGCAGAGCCACGCCGTTCTAAGAGCATCGTGATGCATCGCCCATGGTGGAGCTTCGTGCCATCCTTCGCAGCCGTTCTTCTCGCCATCTTTGGCTTGATGCTGTGGCGGGAAAACACGGGACTGCGACGCAAACTGGACGCTTCGCAGCAGGCTTCAGCACAACGGCAGGCCGATTTGGAGCGCGCCCAACTGGTTTTGGATACATTAACTTCACCAGAATCAAGCCACTTCGCTCTGGTGGCTACTAAGTCGCAGCCAGTTCCGGAAGGGCGCGCGAGCTACATGCAGAAGACCGGCACGCTGGTCTTCACCGCTCAACACCTCCCAGCGCTGCCGCCGCAGAAGGTCTATCAATTGTGGTTGATACCGGCAAGTGGCTCAGCGCCAATGCCGTTCGGCACATTCAAACCGGACGCGCAAGGCAATGCCTCGATGATCAAGCCGAACATGGACAAGGCTGCACCCAAAATGTTCGCGGTGACGATCGAGCCAGAAGGCGGCAGCCAAACACCCACCATGCCCATCGTGATGGCAGGGGCTTAGAACCCCTTTTTTTTACCACGGAGTACACGGCCGGAGATGCGACGTGTTCCTATCAGTACCAATACCTCGGCGTCGCCGATGTATGGCTTACGAGGCCATTTTGCGAGCTTGGTCCAAGAATCGAATTAGCGAACAGTCGTAGAATACGAATTAAAAGCGATTACGCGCCTTCTGGCGCGTTCTTAGGCGCTGAATGTACCCCGGGACGCCAACCCATGCTCCCGGATGCCCTAAAACGAATTCCAAGCGATTTTCCCGATTGGGTAAAATTCTCCTTCGCGAGGGCCCGGTATTAAATGAGGATGCAGCCGATCCATTCGTGAAGCGAGCCAATCCGACCACTGGCGCAATTTTTGAGGTCGTTTAGGCGTGATTTCGGGGCACAAAAACGTGCCTTTTGGGACAGAAATCGATGTTTTTCTGCTAAGTTAGCCAGAAACCAGCTCGCTAGCGACCAAGTCCCTGACGCTCCACTTGTCCTCCGTGGCGAATTACTCTTACTTAAACTCTGCACCCGGGGTCTTCGGCATTGGCCGATTGCCCATTCGATCGCGCCAAAGAATCGCATTCAGTACACCCGCGTCGGCTGCGTCTTCACGAGAAAAGTCGAGATTAGCCGACTGCTTGGCGTCTGGTCCTTTCGGCGGATTCATCTTGTATAAGAGGCCATTCTCGCGATTCCGCCTATCAGCCGCAAACGGCGGTTGATCACCTTTGCCGGAGAACATGGGCGCCATCACAGCAGCATGGGAGTCGTTGTTGTTCATCGGTGGAACACCGAGCAGTGCCTCGATGGTGTGCACCATGTTCACGGTTGTGTAGAAGGTGTGATCGACAGATGGCGTGCCGCTCGGCTGCCGCGGCGAAAAGCGGCTGATCGCCCAGGCGATGCTGCGATGAGCGTCCACGTGATCTGCTCCGTTCTGTGCGTCGTCCTCCAAGACGAAGATCGCCGTGTCCTGCCAATAAGGACTGTGCGAAACAGCGTCCACCACACGCCCCAATGCAAGATCGTTATCGGCAATCGCGGCTGCAGGTGTGGCAATTCCCGGTTTGGTCGCCGAAGTATGGTCGTTGGGCAGACGCAGAAGAATGAACTGCGGCATCGTGTCGCGTCCTGCCGCGCGCTTCGCAACAAACCGATCGAACTCGTTGAGAAATTCGTCGGCACGAAGCTGATCGGGAAAGTGCAAATTGAAATCGGGAAAGCGCGGATCGAAATGCCCCACCAACTCGGGTTTCACCGCAATGTTCTCCGAAATCATTGGAATCTCCCAAGGCCATGGGCTCTTACTTCCGTGCGGCTCTCCTAGATAGTCCGGCAAAGCGTCACCAGGCTTTATCGAGTTAATTGGACAAGGCTTGCCTTGAGGAAGCGGGGTGCCTTCCTGTGGCATAGCTTCGGTCTGCCGCTGATTGCAGAACTTCGTGGAGATGAATTCCCCGTAATGACGATATGTAACGCCATGGCGCGCGAGATTGCCCCACAAGTAGCCGGTTCCCGGCTCGTTGACATCTGGAATGTGTTCCTGAATTGGATACCGCTCATCGACCACGCCTTCATAGTCGTACGTTCGCTCCTTACTGCGATAGTCGATTTGCCAGGTCTGCTCGGTGTAGTCGCTAGTAATAGCGGCGTTTGACCACACGTGCCCGTCGCCAGAAACCTCTCCACTGTCATAGAAGTTGTCGAGCACGCCAAATTGCCGCGCCAGCTTGTGCTGGTTGGGAGTGACTTCTTCGCCATACATTGTGAGCGAGGGATCTCCGTCGCCTGCTCCGAGATCGCCAAGAATCTGGTCGTAGGTGCGGTTTTCCTTGATCACGTAGATTACGTGCTTGATAGGATTGCGCCCCGTGGCGAACGCAATCTGGTCCGAGTTTCCACGCATCAGATTGCTGGCCATTACCTCTTCAGTCCAACCTGCGAGATGCGAGTCGATGTCGGCGATTGGGAGGCGCGCCAGCGACCCGTGCAATAGCGTTGCGATGTAGCCCGTACGATCCTTCCCATCGACCTTGCCAGCGAGTCCCTTATTGGGACCTGTTCCCTTTCCTTTTCCAGTGGCGATAAACAGTTCGCCGTTATGAACTGCCAGCGCCGTCGGATACCATTCGGTCGGAATAAATCCGCGCGGTTTCGAATTGGGACGTGGATTGTCGAAGACGGTGACAGCATCGGAGCTTGCATTCGCAACAAACAGCCTGTTTCCGTCGGGAGTGAGGGCCAGCGCAATGGGGAAATTGCCTCCGTAACGTTGCTCTGGAAGTTTCGTGCTGAGGTAAAAGACATTTCCACTCGCGCGGTCGATCACTGCAACTTCGTCGGTATTGGCTAAAGCTACGTAGAGGCGCTTCTCATCTGGACTAAGCAGAAGCGCAGTCGGATGCGATCCCGCCTTCTCGACCTGCGACGGAAGGTGAAGCTCAACCATTCGCTGCAACTTTCCAGAACCGAGATCCAGCTCAGCAACCCGAGAGGCGTTCCACAGGCTGACGTAGCCGGTACTCCCGTCTTTGGTCACGAGAGTTGCGAATGGATATGAACCCGGCACCGCGCGATACACAGAGAGGTCAATTCGGCGAATCTCGTTCGAAACTGGATCAACGATCTCGGCCGCATCGGATAGATTGTCCGCAACCAGAAGCAGTTCCTTACCCTCTTGCTGGAAGGCGGTAATTCCGGTCGGAAACGGCACGGTAAAGCCCGGTCCAGTGCCAGGCTCCTCGTCCGGATCTTCAGGAGCGGTCTTCGGCGGAGCGGGCCGTCCCGAGGCTGGAAAACGAATGAATCCGAGGGGCGTGATGCTCCCATCAGCAAAGTCGTAAGTAGCAATGCCGCTGCCAGTGTTGCCAGCGTCCTTGCCCGCTGGATCGGTCATCGAGCTCATGCTGGCATAGAGCTTTTTTCCGTCCGGACTGAATGCCAGTCCGTAGAAGTACGTCTGGTGAGCATGGCGCTCGAGGCGGGCGTCGGGAAAGTCGGTAAGCTTGTCAGTCGCTATGTTAAGAATTGCTATCGACTGCTTGTAATCGGACTCGAAAGTTCCGTAGCCATCGTTTAGCAGAGCCAAATACTTGCCGTCCGGCGACACTGCGACCGCCGTGGGAAAGCTGTTAGTTGATTGCGGATTGCCGGGAACATGCTCCAGTAGCACTTTGCTGCTGGGGAGAACCAGCCGACCATTCTTTTCCGAGAAACCCTGAAGAATCCGGAGCCCAAGACCGCCCGTACAGAGGATAAGCACTACTCCGAGTAGAGCTTTTTTCATAGCAAGCGATGGTAAATGAAGTTCTTAAACGGCTCGTGAAATTCTGGGTCATCCATATTGCTATTGTGGAGTTGCGGTCGAGTAGCTAAACTTCCCTGCAACTTTCCCCCGGCCTAATCAGATGAGTAAGCGTGTTCTTCAGTCGGCCTGCCTCGCCGTCTTGCTTTGGATCATCTCGTGCGGAGGCGGCGACCAGCCACAGCCGACGCCCGCTCCTCCTCCGGGCCAGCAGACCAACGCGGACCAATTGACAGCTCAGGACGTCCAGAAGGTGGTTACGGCCGCGGCGGCATCGGTGAATGTCCCAGTTGCAATAGCTGTAACCAATCGCCAGGGAAATATTCTGGCTGTCTACGTAAAGCCAGGCACTCCGGCGACCGCGATCGGGAACTTCGGATTAGCCACAGACACGCGGGAGCTCGCAGTTGGATTGGCCCGCACGGCGTCGTTCTTTTCCAATGATCAGGCGCCTCTGTCGTCGCGCACGGTGAGGTACATCAGCGGCATTCACTTCCCGCCAGGCATTACCAATGTTCCCAACGCCGATCTCTACGGCATCGAGAACACAAATCGCGGATGCCCATTCAATACGACCTACCTTCCCGGCAAGGCTCTGCCGCCATCCCGCTCGATAGACGGAAGCGCCAACGGGACCGGTATCGTGACCGGCAAGGCCAATCTGTTTGACTCCGATCCGAACGCAGTTCTCGGCGGCGGAGTTCCCATCTTCAAGAACGGAAAGCTGGCTGGTGGTGTTGGCGTAGCTGGCTCCAGCAACGACGCCGACGAGTTCGCGGCGTTTTCCGGGATCGCCGGTGCCGGACTTGTGCCAAACGTTGCTCCTCCGGGCGTGGTGATCATCGGCGGCATCGCGCTGCCATTCGTGCAGAATCAGGTGCCGCCTCCGGGCATTAGTGCGGGCACGGCCAACGGCTCTTTCCATGTTGGACCGAGCGACAGTCCTGGCCCAGCGCCCGATGGCGATTTGATCACGAGGAAAGCCGGAGCGAACGGTCTGACAATTCAAGACGTGAACAGCATCGTTGACACAGCCATCAGCGTGGCCAATAACGAGCGCGCCGTCATTCGCTTGCCCGACGGTTCACCAGCACGCTTCATCTTCGCCGTGGCCGATCTCAATGGCGATCTGCTCGCACTGTATCGCATGCCGGACGCGACTATCTTTTCCGCCGACGTTGCCGTTGCAAAAGCCAGGAACGTAATCTACTTCTCCAGCGCGGCGGTCGATCCTCAGGATATGCCAGGGGTGCCTCCGGGAACAGCAGTAACGAATCGCACAATCAGCTTTGGAGCACAGCCATTTTTCCCGCCTGGCATTGACGCGAACCCTCCCGGCCCATTCTTCAACTTGTTTCTCTTCGACGTCGCACACCCTTGCACGAATGGACATCAAGCGCCGAATCAGTTCCAGAATGGGATTGTCTTCTTTCCCGGCAGCACTCCGCTTTACAAGAATGGTGTGATGGTTGGGGGATTCGGAGTGAGCGGCGACGGCGTCGACCAGGACGACTTCGACACGTTCGGCGCGGCGCAGCAATTTGTACCTGACGTAAGCAAGCGAGCCGATAGCATCGAATTGCCCGCCCCCGGAGGCCCTGTGCGACTACCTTACTTCAAGTTCCCGAGGAATCCGACGCTGTTGGGTACGCAGGGATCTGGGAGCCAATAGCTGGGCTTTCCCGCTCAAGCCAACCTCCCTCCTAAAGTAATCCAGTGCCGCGTTCTGGGCGGCACGACTGAAACTAGCCTGGAGTGAAACTCCGGGGAAGGTCGTTCTTGTACGAGTCCCGCGTCTTTAGCGGGACGGCTGAATGGATTTGCGTCGGAAGAGCGATCAGCCGTCGGGCTAGAAAGCCGCGACTCGATGGGAGAACACCTTGACACCCGGGGTTGCACCGCCGGGCTATTCTCATCCGTGTCGCACACAGCGCGACACTCCTGGTCACAACAGGAAATCTTTCGGGTCTCGTCGCGGAGCACACCCAAGTTGAGAACCCTGCGGATTAGTCAAAGCGCTTTCATACCCTCAGCTTCACGGCCTTCTGCGAAGCACCAGCCTTGAACGCTACAGCTGATGATGCCTTCGACAAGTCACCACCATCCACTGTGATGCTCCCACTCGCCGCACCCTCCACCTGAAGGAAGGTTTGGGCGGCCGCAAGCAAGCGTGTAGCCGTCAGAAGCACGTCGTGCGAGTCGATGAACCGAAGCGTCGATTCAGACTCTTTGGTTCCCTGCACGCTGAAACCGTTCACCGCCGCGTCACTCACGTGATCAAAGACTACTGCCGGACGAGCCTCAGTGCTGGCAACCTCAAAGCGCACGTTGCTCAGCGTTATTCCCCGCACGTTGCGCACAAACAGCGCGTAGGAAGGTAAGATTCCGGTCTCGAAATACTCGCCGGCGACCTTGGGAACATCGCGCAGCACGGCCTCCTCGGCGGTACCGCCGCCCGGAAACGTTACGTGCACATCGTCGAACGTAATCTTCTCGAGCGTTCCTTCCACGCAGTTCAGCGAAATACACGATTTCACTTCCGCGGGCCGATATCCACTGGTGAAAGGCACATCAGCCAGTTGCACGGGAACAACGACAGTGGCGTGAATGTTGCTGAAAGAAATATTGCGAACAACACCGGGTGGACGGGAGTCCTGTGCTCTCGATTCCGGCTGAGCAGTCGGAGTACCTGCTGCAGCGAAAGCAGGCGGCTGTTGTGAACGTCTCGGCTGCTGCCCGACGTTGATCGCGATCGGACCAGTCACGTTCTTCATTACCAAATTGGAAAATGACATGTTTTCGAAGCGGGCTCCCGATCCGCAATGCATCTTGATTGGGCATCCATATGTTTCGTAGATCAGGCAGTTTGAGACTACGATGTTCTCAGCTTCACCCCCTCCAAAACGGAACACAGACCAGCGCGTGCTGAACGAGCAATTAGTGACTGTTACGTACTTACAACTGCCGAACAGAGCGCAGGCATCGTCCTGGCATTCGACCGTGCAGTTGCTGATATGAACGTGTTGCGCGCTGATGAAGTGAAATCCATCGTTGTTGCTGTTCACACGATTGTGGATATGAATGCCGGTCAGGTTCACATAACTCGACTGAATGATGCGAATCGAATGATAGGCGCTCTCGAGGAGCGTTATGTCTCGCACCGCGATGTTCTTACATTGATGAAACAGGAGGTGGTAAGGACGATTATTCCCACCACGGCCAGATGGTGGCGGAACGCCTCGCGTGGGACTGTGAAACTGAAAGCCCTGCCCGTCGATTGTTCCCGGACCTTCGATGGTGAAATTATCCGCATTCACGGCGAAGATGAGCCCGACGTTGCCATCGTTCAGCGTGGAATCACCGCTGAGCGGAATCGCGTCGGCTGCGTGATATTGCTTTCCATCGGCGCTGCCAAGTAGTTTGCCCTGAGCGGCGATATGAAGCGTCACGTTGCTCTTCATCTCAATCGTGCCGATCACGAACACACCTGCGGGCACAAGTACCGTTCCACCCTGATCTTTGTTGCAGGCATCGATCGCTGCCTGTACTGCTGCGGTATCGAGCGTCACCGCATCGCCTTTCGCACCAAAGTCGCGGATGTTGTAGGTGCGCGTTCCGAGATCGTGGCTGGAGCTGCTGGAAGGCGCTCCCGTTTGCGCCATCATGTTGGTGACACCCAGCACGCCTGAACCCACCGAGGCCGTAGCTGCAAGGCTTAGCCACTTACGTCGCGACAGCGAAACTTCATTCGGGTGGGTCATCGTCATCCCTTGTTCGTCCTAGTAGCACCAGGGGCAACAGCTTATCTTCCCTTCTATCCTTTGAAATGGTGTTATCTGGCAAGCAGAGGCATTAGGGAAGGGCATCGGCTTCAGCCGTGCCGTGGAAGAGGACCGTTGGACGGCACGGCTAAAGCCGATGCCCCTCCCTGAACCAATGCGCATATTTGTGAAACCAGCACCGGTGTGAGCCGTTGCATTATGCTTGTTCGGCTCTCCAGATCGTTGCAGCGAGAGAGGCGAGGAGAATAACTCGATGAAAGCTTTGTTCTGGCTGGGACTGGTTGCGGTGATCGTCGGAGTAGTGTTGCTTTTCGTTCCCATTCCGCATACTGAGAAGCATGGACTAAAGGCAGGTGACGTATCGCTCGGTGTGGAAACACGCACTGAGGAGAAGATTTCTCCTGCAATTAGCGGCGTGATTGTACTGGCGGGAGTAGGCTTGATGATCGCTGCCAGAGGCAGATCCTCGTGAGCCGCGAAACAGTGCCGCGCCGACGGCGCTCGTCTTAGGCCAACAGGCCCAAGGCTTACGGTATTGGGCTGAGAAATGCCGCGCTGCGCGATTTCCTTGTTGCTCACTCATGGCGGGTGCTCGATAGAGCTGTTCGCTATCTGCGCCATTCATGGATCAGATTGGCGACGAGTCCAGTCCACCCGGTTTGGTGGCTTGCCCCGAGTCCCGCACCGGTGTCTCCGTGGAAGTATTCGTAAAAGAGCAGGTAGTCGCGCCAGTGCGGATCGTCCTGGAATTTGCGGATATTTCCATTCACTGGACGCCGGCCTTTTCCATCACGCTTGAAAAGATTGATCATGCGATTCGCGATTTCCTCGGCCATGATCGCAGGAGTAATCAGCTTGCCGCCGCGGTGGATGCCCCAGTGCGGGCCCATGGCATCGCCAAACTTCTTGAGCGACCGAATCAGAAGATAGGAGGTCGGAAACCAGATCGGCCCGCGCCAGTTGGAATTGCCGCCCTTGATCTTGGAGTCGGCTTCTGCCGGCTCGTAGCGTACTTCCTTATTTCCGAAACGGAACGGATGCCGCTCATGGAATTTTGAGAGGCTGCGAACGCCATAGTCGGAGAGGAACTCATTCTCGTCCCACAAGCGTTCGAGTATTGCCTTGAGCTGATGCTCTTCCAAAATGGAAAGCACATGCAGTTCAGTATTCTCGCGCGCATCGGTGTAGCATCCAACCGCAAGGTCAGGACGCTCGCTCAGAAACCACTTCACGCTCGCCAGAAACTCCTGGTGGCGGTCGAGTTCGCGCGAATTCACAACTTCCGTCGCGTACATCGGGATCAAGCCGACCAGCGAACGCACGCGGAACTTGTGAAACTCACCGCCAGGAAGACGCAGAACGTCATAGAAGAAGCCTTCGCGCTCGTCCCATAGCGTATAGCGTCGCCCGCCCATGTGCTTCATCGCCGAGCCGATGTAAATGAAGTGCTCGAAGAACTTGATGGCGAGACTCTCGTAGACCTTGTTTTCTTCCGCCAATTCCAGCGCTATGCGCATGAGATAGAGGCAGAAGAATCCCATCCATCCGGTGGCGTCCGACTGTTCGAGGACCGCTCCTCCTTCCAGCCGTTCGCTGCGATCTATGACAGCGATATTGTCCAGTCCGAGGAAGCCACCCTCGAAAACGTTGTTGCCCTGGCTGTCGACCTTATTCACCCACCAGGCGAAGTTGATCAGCAACTTATGAAAACATTTCTCTAGAAATTTCTTGTCGCCGACTCCATGACGCTCGAGGTCGCGGTTGTACACACGCCAAACCGCCCAGGCGTGCACCGGCGGATTCAGATCGGAGAACTCCCATTCGTAGGCGGGGATCTGTCCGTTGGGATGCTGGAATTGCTCGAAGAGCATTACCCAGAGGTTTTCTTTTGCAAATTCCGGATCCACTAGGGCGAGCGTCGTGCACTGGAAGGCCAAATCCCAGGCTGCGAACCACGGATACTCCCACTTGTCCGGCACAGACAGGATGCGCATGGAGTTCAAGTGTCGCCAATGGTGATTGCGGATCGTCTTGCGCGATTGCGGCGGAGGAAACTTGCGGTTGTCGCCTTCGAGCCAGAGGCTGACGTCGAAGAGGTAAATCTGCTTGCTCCAGAGCATTCCGGCGAATGCCTGGCGCTGGATCATTGTTTCGTCTTCGTCCGCGCGCTCAGGATGGACGGAATCGTAGAACTCGTCTGCCTCGTGCCGCCGTGCCTCAAAGACCTTCTCGATATCCTTCAACGGAGAATTCCGATGATCCGGCGTCAACCGCAAATACAAAACGTGGGATCTGCCGGAGGGCACGTTTGCGCGATAAACCATGCAAGCCTTGGTTCCCAACTCTTCGTGACTTACGCAGTCCTCGCCATTGACGATGTAGCGGTGGAACGCATCCTTCGTGTGCCGCCGGCGACTGATGTTTCCTGGGCCGTAAACTCGTTCAGCATTCGTCTCATTATTGGTAAAGAGCAATTGAGCGCCTTTTGGCCCATAAAGAAAGCGATTGCCCACCGAATATTCGAAGATCAGATTATGGAGACGGTCGGCGCCGCTATCATCGGCCCACAGGACTGAGCATTCGTCTTCTATGCCACGCAGGATCGTTGGCTCTCGCCCCGGTGGATCGGTCCATCCCCAGGTGTTGCGGAACCAGAGTGTGGGAATCAAGTGGAGTTCGGCTTCATCAGGTCCGCGATTGAAGGCTTCGATCTTGATGCAGATGTCTTCCGCGTCGGCCTTGGCGAATTCGACGAAGACATCGAAATATCGATCTTCATCAAATACTCCGGTATCGATCAGCTCGTATTCCGGGCCGCTACCTCCGCGCAGGCGATTCTCTTCAACAAGTTCCGCATATGGGAATTCCGACTGCGGGTACTTGTACAGCATCTTCATGTAGCTGTGGGTGGGCGTGTTGTCGAGGTAGAAGTAGTACTCCTTTACGTCCTCACCACGGTTGCCTTCCTGGGAGGTGAGGCCGAAGTAGCGCTCCTTCAGGATGGGATCGCGTCCGTTCCATAGCGCGAGGCCGAAACAGAGAATTTGGTAGCGATCACAGAGTCCTGCGATAGCGTCCTCGCCCCAGCGGTAGGCCTTGCTGCGAGCCATATCGTGGCTGAGGTAGTTCCACGCGTCGCCACTTGGGCTGTAGTCTTCGCGGACGGTGCCCCAGGATCGGGCGCTCAGGTATGGACCCCAGCGTCGCCAAGGTGGAACGAACCCCTTGAACGGAGAGTACAGCCGTTCCTCTTCGTTCGTGGCTACGCGTTTGGTCTGGACAACCGGCTCGTTCTCCAGAGTGGCCGTCTCTGACTTCGCAGCGCGTTGGTCCACACCAGTGGACTTTGCCAAGGGACCCCTCCTAGGTACCAAGTCGACTTCCGCAAGGCTCTGAAATTCGGGGAGAGCGATTGTACCAATCCCACTCTTGTTGAGGCAGTGTCTTGTGGAAGTCCAGGCTTCAGGGGATATCTCAGGCCATCAGCGAAATTCCCCGGAGCGCCGGGCGCCCTCGCCGGGGAACGTTGAAGCCGAGAATTCCAAAAGATTCTCCTATGGCCAACCTGCGCCGCCGAGGGCACCCGGCGCTCGTTTCTTCAACTGTCTGCACGAAGACACGTTCGTGGCGTTGAAGTACTCATTTACAATTCCGGCCCGACTCTTTCTCGTCGATGAGGCTCAATGCGAAGGCTGACTCTTGCAATTCTGCTGATCCTTATTTCTCTGTTTCCCCTCAACGCCGCACAAAACGACAATTTCTTTGGCTATAGGCACGAATCCGCCGAGGTGGAACATGACTGGGAGACAAAGTTCCGGGCGATTCCCAACTCCGCTCTGCAGCGCGAGTACATGCAGCGGATGAGCGCCCGTCCACACCATGTGGGTTCTCCATACGACAAGGACAATGCTCAGTGGATCCTCGGTAAGTTCAAGGAATGGGGACTCGACGCGCAGATCGAGACCTTCCATGTCCTATTCCCCACACCGAAGGATCGTCTGGTCGAGATGGTTGCTCCTACTCAATTCCGCGCGAAGCTGGAGGAGCCGGCGCTGGCCGTTGATCCAACCAGCGGACAGAAGTCTGAACAATTGCCCACGTACAACGCCTATTCCGCGGACGGCGACGTTACGGCTCCCCTCGTATTTGTTAATTATGGTTTGCCCAAGGACTATGAGGGCCTCGAACGGTTAGGCATTTCAGTCAAAGGCGCGATCGTTATCGCCAAGTATGGAAACTCATGGCGGGGCATTAAGCCAAAAGTCGCCTACGAACATGGCGCAGTTGGCTGTCTGATTTATTCCGATCCAGATGATGACGGCTATTTCCAGGAACCTGTTTTTCCCGAAGGTCCGATGCGTCCTAAAGACGGTGTGCAACGAGGTAGCGTGATGGACTTCGTGCACTACCCCGGCGATCCGCTGACGCCGGGAGTTGGCGCGACCTCCGACGCAAAGCGCCTCCGACGCGAGGATGCTGAGACGATTACAAAGATTCCAGTCTTGCCGATCTCTTACGCGGACGCCCAGCCGCTGCTGCAAGCTCTAGCTGGACCAATGGCTCCCAAGGAATGGCGAGGTGCTCTGCCTCTGCCCTACCACGTCGGTCCCGGTCCAGCGAAGGTTCATCTACGCGTGGCAGCAAACTGGGACATCAAGCCCGTGTATGACGTCGTGTTCAGGATTCCTGGATCGACCGATCCAGATACTTGGATTGTTCGCGGGAATCATCACGACGCTTGGGTGAACGGCGCCGAAGATCCTGTTTCGGGACAGATCGCACTTCTGGAAGAGGCGCGAGCGCTCTCGCTGCTGCTCAAGCAGGGTTGGAGACCGAAGCGCACGATCGTTTACTGCGCGTGGGATGGTGAAGAGCCAATGCTGCTTGGTTCCACAGAATGGGCCGAATACCATGGACAAGAACTGCAGCAGCACGCCGCGATCTATATCAACACTGATGGCAACACTCGCGGCTACCTCGACGCAGGTGGATCTCACTCGCTGGAAGCATTCGTCAATGAGGTCGCCAAGGATGTGCGGGATCCGGAGAAGCAGATTTCCGTGTGGAAACGCAAACAGGCTTCAGAGATCGAATCCGGCAATCCCGATGAACGCAAGGAGGCCAGACAGCGCGCGGATCTTCGCATCGATCCTCTAGGCTCAGGAACGGACTTTACTACGTTCCTTGATCACCTAGGTGTTGCTTCTCTGAACATCAGCTACTCAGGCGAAGACAATGAGGGCATCTACCACTCGATTTATGACGACTTCTATTGGTACACGCACTTCTCTGACACTGAGTTTGTTTACTCGCGCGCTTTGTCGCAGACCATCGGTACGATGGTCATGCGCTTCGCGGATGCTGACGTTTTGCCCTATCAGTTCACCGACTTCGCCGACACCATGAAGAAGTACACCGATGAACTGAAGAAGCTCCTGAAAGATCAGCAGGACGAAGCGAACGAGACGAATCAGAAACTCGACGATGGTGTGTATACGGCAACCTCTGATCCGCGACGTCCAACCGTCGCTCCAAAACGCGCAGAGGTACCGCCGTTCATCAACTTTTCCCCGCTTGATAATGCAATCGCTGCCCTCAGCAGCAGCGCCGAGAAGTATCAGAAAGCCTCGTCTGGCTTGCAGAAGACAGACGCAAGCGCAAGCTTGGAAGCCTTGAATCGTTTATTGCTGCAGAGCGAACGCCGCCTGACTCTAAATCAGGGACTCCCACGCCGTCCGTGGTACAAGCACCAGATCTATGCGCCGGGCTGGTACACGGGCTACGCGCCTAAAACGATGCCGGGAGTGCGTGAGGCCATCGAGGAGAAACGCTACAAAGAAGCCGAGGAGCAGGTGCTGAACGTTGCCAAAGTGCTTCAGGCTGAGTCGGAGCTAATCGACCAGGCCACCGCCGAAATTGGAAAAATCAAGTAAAACTCACTTGGGATTGGCGATGAACTTGTAACCGACTCCGCGAACCGTCAGCAGATGTTTGGGTTTTGATGGTTCCGCTTCGATGTAGCGTCTCAATCGCACGATAAAGTTGTCGATGGCGCGGGTGTCGGTGTCTTCGTGGAGTGACCAGACATCTTCCAGAATGGATTTGCGCGAGACAACCTTCCCTTCATTGCGAATCAGATGTCGTAGCAGCTCCGCTTCCATCACAGTAAGCTGAATTGTTTCCTTCTTCAGCCGCAGCTCCAACGTAGTGAAATCGATGCTCTTGCCGTCAAAAGAAAATGTGCTCGACTCCTCCGAGTTCGAAGCTCTCTCTTGCGAACTGTTAGGTTCAACCCCGCTTCCCCACTGTTTGCGGCGCATCAACCCGCGAAGGCGAGCCACGAGAATGGCTAATTCAAACGGCTTGGGAAGATAGTCGTCTACCCCGGCCTCGAAGCCGCGCAACACGTCCTCGGGACGGCCGCGGGCAGTGAGCATCAGAACGGGAACATACTGTTTGGCGTTGCGGAGCTGTGAGACTACTTCGAAACCTGAGATGCCCGGGAGCATCACGTCGAGAATCACGGCGTCCACTCCACTGTCAGCGCGCAGCAGACGCTCAAGCCCAGTCTCGCCGTCGCCCACGACCTCCGCATCGATGCCCTCTGCCTCGAGGTTGAATTTGAGTCCACGGGCGAGATGTTCTTCGTCTTCTACGATCAGCACTCGGCTCATACGACTCGCGGAAGCTGGAGAATGATAGTTGCGCCGCGCCCTGGCCCTTCACTCTCGGCGAAGGCATTGCCGCCGTATTTCTTTGCGATGCTGCGCACGATAAACAGTCCCAGGCCGCTTCCCTTCACGCGCGCTACTTCGCGGTCGGCAACACGATAGAAGCGCTTGAAAACCTGCTTTAGTTCGCTGCGAGGAATCCCAATACCGTTGTCGCGCACCCGCACAGAAACATTTTTATCTGTGTCGGCTCGGAGTTGTACCTCGATATCGACTTTGTCGCCCGAGTACTTAATCGCGTTGTCTAGGATATTGGAGATGGCAGAGCGCAACTCCTCGCGGTTAGCAGTCACCTTCGGCGAACCCTGACTGCTTTCTACCAGCAGGCGCAAGGACTCGGCTGAAAGATGATGATGAGTACGTGCCTCGTCAAGACATTCGCGGACGAGCTTCTCCATATCGACAATATCTTCCAGCTTGTCGCGACTGTGACCAAGTTCGGCAGCTTGCAGCACCTGCTCTACGGTCTTAAGCAGCCGGTCGGAGTCTGAGAGCATGACGCGGTAAAACTCGTTCCGCTGCTGCTCGTCGACTTTGCGGCTCTGGAGTGTCTGCAGATAAAGCCGAATGGAGGTGAGGGGAGTCTTCAGTTCGTGGGTGACGGCATGAAGGAAGCTGTCCTGCTTCTCGTTGCGCCGGATTTCCCGAACCAGGAAGATCGTATTCAGTACCAGCCCGGCGATAACAATGCCGAAAAATATGACGCCGAGAATCAGTGTCCCAAGCTCGCGCCAGTTGATCACGATCCAACTGACGTTCAGCGTGACCGCGGCCGCGATCACACACGAACTCAACGTAATGAAAAACGCGATCGCTTTGCGGCGGCTGGTAACTCGCATCTAGTGGAGCCCTACGTTTGAGTTTAGCGCAGACCCTGATCTCTGGCAGCTTGCGGAAAATGGCCATGCAGTCTCAAAACTGTCATCCTGAGGCCGGTTTTGGCCGAAGGACCTCCCGGAATATTTCGGATTTGATTGTTGCGTCCTGGCTCTTCGGCCAGAATTCTCGTAAAGAGCCTCGAAACGGCAATTCAGACTGATGCATTGCGGGAGATCCTTCGGCCAACATCGGGCCTCAGGATGACAGTTCGCAATTGATGCACAACTCAATTCCTAATAGGCCAAAAAATAAAAGTTCCGGCCGCGTACGACCGGAACTTCATAAGTAGACCCGAGGGAGGAAACTTAGGCCGAAACCAGCTCCGGCTTTGCCCCTGCTGCGAGCTTTTCTTCCTGCTCGCGCAGCTTCTTCGGCATGTCGACCACCTTGACATCTTTCGCAAGGCCAATCGCTTTGAGCATGCATATGCCGTAGTAGTTCAAATCGACTTCGTACCAGGCTAGGCCATGACGCGCCGAAACCGGATGAGCATGATGGTTGTTGTGCCATCCTTCACCGAAAGTCACCATCGCGACCCACCAGTTGTTAGTAGAGTCGTCCTTGGTGACGAAGCGCCGGCTACCCCACATGTGTGTAGCCGAATTCACCAGCCAGGTGGCATGCAGTCCGACGGTCACACGGAAGAAGATGCACCACATGACGTAGGTCCAGCCCCCCACAGCGAGCAGAATTAAGCCCAGCGTGGTGAGCGGGACCCAATGCCACTTGGTCAACCAAACGTGAAACTTGTCGCGACGAAGATCGGGAGTGTACCGTTCGAGTTCCGGATTACCGTGGTGGAGAACTTCGCCACTGACGATCCATCCCATGTGCGCCCACCAGCCGCCATCACGCGGACTGTGCGGGTCGCCTTCGCGATCGCTGGTCTGATGATGTATGCGGTGCGTGCCTACCCAGAATATCGGTCCACCCTCAAGAGCGAGTGTGGCGCAAGTGGTGAGGAAGTACTCAAGCCATTTCGGAACCTTGTACCCGCGATGCGTCAGCAGCCGGTGATAGCCCATCCCGATTCCGAAACTCAGAGAGAAGTACCAGAGAATGGCGGTGACAAGCAGCGCCTTCCAACTGAACATGAACAGTGCAGCGATCGCGCCAATGTGGAAGACCGCCATCACGAAGGCGGTATACCAGTTGATTTTTCCCCGCTTCGCCGAATAAATCTGCGAAACCGCTGGTTTGCCAAGAGTGTCAGGTGTAATGATTGCGCTCATAGTCTCCGTTTGCAGCCTCAACAACATCTTTCAACATAACAACCGCAGAATAAGAGCCGTGTAATAGTTATGTAATACCGCTCGTCCCTGATTACCGAGGTAATACCAAGCGCTGGCCGCTGATCTCCTATCCGCGGAAATGGCGCAAAGAAAATCGCAAAATATGCCCAAATCCGCGCTAATCGTCGGCGGTACTGGATTAGTCGGCTCGAATTGTCTCCAGTTCCTGCTTGCCTCGCCAGAGTACGCAAGCGTCACGGCTTTGGTGCGCCGGCACACAGGAATTGACCATCCGAAGCTGCAGGAGCAGATCGTCGACTTTAACAATCTGGGAAATTTGTCTACGGCCGACGACGTTTATTGCGCTCTTGGAACGACTATCAAGAAAGCGGGATCCCAGCCCGCATTCCGGCGCGTTGATTTCGAATATCCGTTCCACGTTGCTGAAGGCGGCCTTGCTGCGGGCGCCAGACAATTCCTGCTTGTGTCCTCAGTAGGCGCTAATTCTGGCTCAAGCAACTCTTACTTGCGCACGAAGGGCGAGCTCGAGGATGCACTGCGAAAACTGTCGTTCGGAGCGTTGCACATCTTTCGCCCCAGCTTCCTGATCGGAGAGAGAAGCGAACAACGCAGTGGCGAGCGCGTCGGCATGGTTCTCGCCGAAGCTCTGAAAATTGCAATGGTTGGAGGACTTCGCAAGTATCGTCCAATTCATGCCAACGCCGTCGCACGCGCAATGGTCAATGCTGCGTTGTCTGGGAGCTCTGGAGCTCGCATTTACGAGTATGACGAAATGATCAAATTGGCAGGCGAATGATCGGATGGTGGGCAGTGCAGGACTCGAACCTGCGACCTCCTGCTTGTAAGGCAGGCGCTCTAACCAGCTGAGCTAACCGCCCCGATCGTGAAGCTAACATGGCGGGCTTTTCTGACGGTAGCACACGAACTTCACACGGAGCAATCCGGTGGTTAATGCCCTTCCTCTAAGTCTCTGGTTTGCAGACATTAAGCGCGCAAGCATGGTCCGCGGGTGCACCTTCTGTTTACATTTCGGGCATCCTTCTGCTCGCGTCTGGCAACTAATGCGAGTGAAAGTTAGTGCCGTCCTTCTATCCCCCGGGTGCTCGCATTAAGTTCGCTGTCACCAAACACGTCGGCCATAAAAGAAAGCAAGATCAAGGAAAGGTGCAATGGGCATGAAAGCCATCCTGTTTGTCGACGATCATGAAGTGCTGGCCCGCTTGAGCTGCGAGATCCTCGAAATGCAGGGCTACAAGGCGGTTAGCGCGTATAGTGCCAAAGAGGCGCTGGAGAAATTCAGCCAGCAGGATTTCGACATTCTGGTCACCGACTTCCGCATGGACGGCATGAACGGAGTTGAACTTGCCCATCGTATCCGCGAGAAGAGTCCAAACACCCCGGTAATCATCGTGACGGGATACGGTCCCGTCGACGGCGGGAAAGATGTGAACGCCTGCCTGCAGAAGGAAGATCTGTTTCCTGCACTGCTTGAAAAGATCAAGTTCTATCTCGGCGAAGGCAACGGAGTCGCCCGAACCGATGAACCGGCAAGTGTCGTCAGTTCATAACCAGCTTGCCCTCCCCCAAGACCGGCCTCCGCCTCGGCGGAGGCCGTGCCGTTTTAAGCAATTGCTAAACTGACTTCTCATAATGCGCCGTCTGATCATTAACGCTGACGACTTTGGCATGACCGCTGGCGTAAATCGCGCAATCGCTGAGGCTCACCGTGCAGGTCTAGTTACTTCGGCTACGGTCATGGCGAACGGGGCTGGAACCGACGACGCCATCGCAATCGCATCGCAGCATCCGTCGCTACGGACCGGATGCCACGTCGTCCTGGTTGATGGCAAGCCGTTGTCGAAACCCGATAACGTGGCAACGCTTATCGGCTCGCGCAACGGCACTGGCGCAAGGTTTCGAAAGGGAATCTCTCACCTGGTTATAGCGTCTGTGGCGGGGCAGGTACGCACTGCGGATGTTCATAAAGAAGCCGCCGCCCAAATTGAACGGCTGCAGGCTCGTGGGCTATCGTTGTCCCACGTAGATTGCCACATGCACTCGCACATCCTGCCGGAGGTGTTGCGCGGAGTGCTGCGAGCTGCTTGCGATCACCGAGTGTCAGCGATCCGCAATCCCTTCGAGCCAGCATGGTCAGTAGCCGCGACCCATAAAGGTTCCAGCTTGCGCTCATGGCATCGCTCTGCACAGGTAACCGCCTTGCGCGCGCTTCAATCCCAATTTCGTCGTGCAGTCGACCAACACGGAATGAAGACGGCGGATGGAACCATTGGAATTGCAGTAACTGGGCTGCTCGATCGGAATCTGCTATCCCGTCTGGTTGAAGCCATGCCGGATGGAACTTGGGAACTTGTGACGCATCCCGGATACAACGACCATCAACTTATGGAAACTACCACTGAATTGAAACAGTCGAGGGCAATAGAGCTCGAACTCCTGACTTCCCCGCAGACTCTCGATCTACTTCGCAAGTCCGGCATCCAGCTAATCAATTACAGCGATTTATGAACCATGTCATTGCGCGGATGCAATCCACCGCAATGAATGTTTCGCCATGCGCTGGCACCGCGGCTTAGGCGGAGGGCTCACTCAAGTTCGAGCTTCATCCAAAACGTGTGCGCCTGACCGGGCGGAATGTCGATCCGGCGGTCGGTATTGATCGTGTTGTTCGGCCCGGTAAACGGCTCGATGCAGATGAAGTCCTTGCCGGGCTGTGACCAGAACTGAAGGTGACGCATCTCAGGCGAGAAGCTGAGCGTCATTGGCCCGAGTTGAGGGATGCGGAAATTGGCGCGCCCATTCGGTGGCGCAACGACTCCAAAGTCGAATTCGCGCTCGTTGCCAAATTGAGTGCGATCCACGGCAGCCACACCGGTTTGCACATTGCCCTTCTCATGACCGGCACAGTTGAAATAAGGATGCCATCCGGGCGAGACCGGCATCGGCTGCTCACCGTTGTTGAAGACGCACAGCTCGATTTCAAGACCGCACGGCAGAATTGTGCAGGTTTGTTCCGCGAAGAAGTGAAACGGGTACGCTGTCTGGTCGGATTCTTCTGGCACAAGCGCTAAACGTAGCCGCCATGGCTTCTGCTCTTTTATCTCCCATGTCCGATTACGACCAAAGCCATGTTGGCCCATCTTCGTGCCGGAAACGTTCAGAATGCCGTTCTCCAGCTTTCCCGCATAGGGAAAAAGCACTGGAATACCACCCCGCACATTCTTGCCGGGATCGTCGAAGGTTGCGCGATCGATGTAGAGGACTTGCTTGTCGCCGATCTGAAGACTCGATACAAGAGCACCTCGGGCAGGCGCAATCGTCGCCTGCACATCACTATGGCTGATTCTGATTTCCTCGAAAGACAATCGCGCTCCCGATTTGTGATTTGGTTTTACTGTCCCAAAACGATTCGCTGAATACTGCTAGCGCAACCGGTCTGAGGATCGCAGTCGATAAGCACGCCGTTCAACCGAACATCGCCGCGAGCGGCATCGAAGCGATTGGGCATGCTGGTTAGGAATCGAGCCAATACCTGCTCTTTTTCGACACCAATCACACTATCATGCGGCCCGCTCATACCGACATCCGTCTGATAGGCTGTCCCATTCGGTAACACCCGTGTATCTGCCGTGGCAACGTGAGTATGCGTGCCGAGGACGGCTGTTACACGGCCGTCGAGATACCAGCCCATGGCGATTTTTTCCGAAGTCGCCTCGGCGTGCATATCCACGAGAATCACCTTTGCTTTCGTTTGCCCGAGCAGTCGATCTGCGGTTCTGAATGGGCAATCGTTCTGGACCATGAAGACTCTGCCTTGCAGGTTCATTACGGCATAAGCCACGCCACTGCGCGTCACTCCTTCGTAGTGCCCGCTGCCCGGAGTGGTAGCAGGATAATTCGCGGGACGCAGCACGCGCCGCGCGGCCGAGTTGCCATTCTTCATTCCCGAATCGAGATACTCGCCGATCTCCTTCTTGTCCCACACGTGATTGCCGGTCGTGAGCACGTCCGCACCAAGTTCGAAAAATTCCTCACAAATTGCAGGCGTAACACCGAATCCACCTGCGGCGTTTTCGACGTTAATCACGAGTAATTCAGCTCTGTTGCTCTCGACGAGATGGTGCACATGCTCGCGCACGATCTTGCGCCCCGGACTGCCGAAGACGTCGCCGATGAAGAGAATTTGCACTCGTCAGGATAACAGGCGATTAATCTGGTGTTTGGGCCGAGCACAACCAGGGGCTCTGTTCCAGAACGGACGTTCACTCCGCGACCTCGGCTTCACGCAGGAAATCGTAGTTCCCTGCAGGATCGGGATGGAGGTTTTTCACCCTCGCGGTGTGCACGACGACGTTGTCCAACGACCACAGGTTAAGCGAAGGCAGATCATGCAGCACTTGCTGTTGGATCTTCGCGTAGATTTCCTTGCGCTTGCCCTGATCTAGTTCAACCCGCGCCTGTTCGATCCACGCATCAACCTGCGGATTCGAATAATAGCTGCGGTTGGCGCGGCGCGGAGCAAAGCTTTTGCTGTCCAGGATGTACTCGAAGATCTCCGGATCCTGGTTGGCGCCTCCTACCCATCGCAGTGTGTATATCTGAAACGCACCTTTCACGACGTCCGCGTAAAACGTAGCGAATTCGAAGGTTCGGACTTCGAGATCGATTCCAACGTCGTGTAACTGTTGCTGCAGGATCACCGCCAACAAGCGGCTGGTCTCTTCAGTGGAGGTCTTCATCACCAGATGCAGGCGCTTGCCGGCCTCGGTTGAGTAACCGGCTTCCTTCAGCAGTTCCTTTGCCTTCGGCACGCCTCGCTGATACGGACTCAACGTACTGTCGTATGCCCAATGCACTTGAGGAATCACGCTCGCGACAGGTCGCACCGTGCCGCGCCATAGGTATTGGATGATTGGTTGCACATCGATAGCGTAGGCAATCGCCTGGCGCACGCGAACGTCGCTCAGTACAGGATCCCGCAGGTTAAAGGCCAGGTATTGAACCGATGTGCCTGGAGCTTGCTCAACGACCAAACTTTGATCGGCGCGCAACGAACGCACCATATCAGCGGTAAGAGCATTGATCTCGACATCTGCGCTTCCCTTGCGTAATTCGAGGGCACGCGTGGTTGTGTCGGGAACGACTGCGAAGCGAACGCGTTCCACTTTGGGCTTATCTGCCCAATACTCATCGTTGCGGACGATGATCACTTCATTGTCTTGCTCATTTTTCACGAGCTTGAATGGCCCGCTGCCCACCAGATGCTGACCGAAGCTCTTATCGCTGCCATAAGGAACGATGCCCATCGCACCATCTGAAAGATTCCATGGAAGTCCCGAATCGGGGTCTTTCATGTGAAAGATCACCGTTTGGTCGTCAGGAGCCTCGATATTGGCTATGTGCTGATAGCTCGTAGTCGCTGTCTTAGAGCTCACTACGGTCCCATCGGTCATCGAGTCGATGCTCCACTTTACGTCTCGAGCCCCGAGCGAACGTCCATCATGAAAGCGAATTCCCTTGCGCAGATGAAAAACATAGGTCAGTGGATCGCGAATGTCCCAACTCTCGGCTACCCAAGGCTGCAGATTGAAGTGCTCGTCCTTACGTACGAGGGAATCGAACAGCAGTTCGTCAATGCGCTCGGATTGAGCGTCTGTACCGATGCGTGGGTCCAGGTTTGCCGGACTGGACTCGATGAGCAGCGTGATCGTCTTGGGGTCGGGACGATTACGCGAACAGCCGAGGAATAACGTCGCCAGGAGCGACACGCAAACTGCAGCGTGTTTCATACGTACTACTTCTGTGAAACTCATGGATAACTGATCTTCCCCAGCACTACAGCACGCCTTGCTCCAGTGGCACTTGGCACATTTCCCGGCTGCCGATGCCATGTTTGATACGCGAGCAGTGCAAATGCTACCGCCTCTTTGGCCTGACTAGGCAAGCCCAGGTCATCAGAGGTGAGCACGCGAAAGCCGAGGGGCTGAACCTGCTCGGAGATCATTTTCATGAGAGTTCGGTTCTGCACGCCACCACCGCTGGCAACGTACTCAGCCTTTCGCTGCGGAAACGGCGTCGGCAACTTGAGCATCGCAAGCGCCTGCCGGACAGCCGCACCGATTGAACTTGCGGTGAGGGCAGTGGCAGTGGCCAGAACGTCAAATTTATCAGCTCGCGGGCCACACCAGCGCAGAAACAGTGCGACGAATTCACGCCCGAATTCTTCGCGCCCTGCGCTCTTGGGCGGCTTCCGTCGAAAGAAGGGATGCTGCAGGGCTCGAGCCAGCGCGGCCTCAATCACTGTTCCTTTTGCAGCAATGGCACCGTTCACATCGTAGTGCTTGCCGAAGAGCTCTTGAGCGCAAGCGTCGATGACCATATTTCCGGGACCGGTATCGAAGGCTATGACGCGCTCCATTTTTTCAACGTGGGTTGCGGAAGGAATGATGGTCAGATTGCCGATGCCTCCGAGATTTTGCAGAACCCGCAGCTTGTTAGGGTGAGCGTAGTAGGCGACGTCGAGCAACGGAACCAGAGGCGCCCCGTTGCCTCCCATAGCCATGTCCGCGGGCCGAAAATCAGAAACAACCGGAACTCCAACACGAGCAGCTAACACCGCACCCTCGCCGGTTTGCCACGTTGTCGTGATCGGCCGTCCTAGAAAACCGGCTGCCGTGCCCTGATGATAGAGAGTCTGGCCGTGGCAACCGACGAGGTCGATGGCGACGCTCTGGTTCTTGACAGCTTTGGCCACAGCTTCGGCGTACAGCTCCCCCAACAAGAAACTTAAGCGCGCAAGATCGGCGACGCGCCCAGAACGCGCATTCATGGCAGCGAGCACCGCTTTGCGCACTGCGCTGGGGTAGTCGAAGTGGTCGTGGGCAATTAGCCGAAGACGAAGCGTGGAACCTTTGCCAACGATCCGAACAAGTGCAACGTCGATGCCGTCCGCCGACGTACCGCTCATCACACCGGCTACGATCATAGCCGGCCAGCAGCCGACTCCTTTTCCACTTCGCGGGCGAATTCCTGCATCTTCTTTCTCAGATTCTCTGTCTCGGCGGACGTGGGCTCCTGTGCCATCGTCTGCTTAAGTGCCTTGCTTGACGCTTTGAGTCGCAGCACACGATCGGCAGCACGAGTAACAATGTCCGCAAATTTACGATCGCGCTCCGCCTCCTGAAGCACCGCCTCGTAGCAGCGCCAGACGAATTCTTCCTTCTGGCAAACGAGAAATATGTCGGCTCCGGCTCGCAAGGTTCCCAGTGCCGCGCCTTCCATTGAGGCTGCAGCCAGCACCCCGCCCATTTCGAGATCGTCGGAGATCACCAGGCCACGATAGCCGATCTTCTCTTTCAGCACCTCATTGATCCACGCACGAGACAATGACGCAGGCGTCTTCGGATCCTTCTTCGAAGCCTTCGGATAGGTGGCATGAGCGACCATTACAAAGGGAACGGCTTTGCTCAACTCGCGATACGGTGTAAGATCCTCGGACCAGAGCTGATCCCAGGTGCGTTGAATCGCCGGCAGCTCTTTATGAGTATCGAGATCAGCACCTCCTAATCCGGGAAAGTGTTTCCCGCAGCCGAGGACATTTGCAGCCGTAAGCCCTTTCAGAAACCGCTGAGCATATCGGACTACCTGCTTGGGGTCGTCAGACACCGTTCGCGAGGTTAACACGTTGCGTGCTTCGGGCAGATCGAGATCAAAGACCGGGGCGAAGTCTACGTTGAATCCAAGCGCACGAACCTCTTCGCCGATGATGCGTCCATGTTTTTCAAAGAGCTTCTCGGAGTCTGTGCGGAAAACATCGGCCGCTGAGGGAGCTGGCGCAATGATGTTTCGCAAGCGATCGACAGTGCCGCCTTCCAGGTCTACACAGCGGAGCAGCGGCGTTTTGACCGCGGTCTGGCAGATCCGGAGCAACTGCGCGCATTGATGCGGCGATTGGATGTTGCGCGCGAAAAGGATTACGCCTCCGGGATGCATGCTCGTAAGCAAACGCCCGGTGGCAGCAGAGACTTCGGGGCCCTCGAGGCCCATGATGATCAGTTGTCCAACACGATGACGCAGCGGGAGTGACGAGGCTCTCATGTGGTACGTCGAGTGTAAGACACGCTGTCGGGTTTCGGCTATGGCGGCGGCAATTACAACGGCTTAGTCAAGCTGCTTCCTCAATTCATCCAACAGCGTAAGCGCCTCGATCGGAGTTAAGCGATTCACGTCGATCTCTTTTAATCGATCGACGATCTGTTGCGAAAGAGGCGTGAAGATTGCAAGCTGAACCGAAGAAGATTGACGTGCTTCGTGGCCCTCGAGCCGTCGTGCAGACTGCCGCTCCTGGCCCTCATGCTGAATCAGCACTTCCCGGGCGCGGCGAATTACGTCGACGGGCAATCCAGCCAGTTTGGCGACTTCAATTCCGTAGCTCTTGTCGGCAGCGCCAGGTTCCACTTTGCGCAGAAAGACAATTCCTCCAGGTGTCTCTTTGATGGAGACACGGTAGTTCTTCACCAGCGGGAGTTCCTCGCCCAGTACGGTGAGTTCGTGATAGTGAGTCGCAAACAGTGTTTTTGCTCGCGTAACGGAGTGGAGGTATTCAAGTGTCGCCCATGCCAGCGCGAGGCCATCGTACGTAGCTGTGCCCCGACCCATTTCATCAAGCAGAACGAGAGAGCGTGGAGTTGCGGTATTGAGAATGGCGGCGGTCTCGGTCATCTCAACCATGAAGGTGGAGCGGCCACGCGCGAGATTGTCGCTGGCGCCGATGCGCGTGAAGATGCGATCGACGATGCCGATCCGAGCGGCGCGTGCCGGAACAAAGGATCCCATCTGCGCCATAATGACAATCAGTGCGGTTTGTCGCAGATAAGTAGACTTGCCTCCCATATTGGGCCCGGTGAGCAGCACGATCAGCTCCGATTCGGGACTAAGAAGCAGATCGTTAGGCACGAAGCGTTCCGCTCCGCTCATGACCTGCTGTTCGACAACGGAATGGCGTGCTTCCACAAGTTCGATCACGCCAGAATCGTCGAGGGCAGGACGAGCGTACCCGCGCTCGGCTGCGATATTCGCCAGGGCCAGCAGAACATCGGCCTCAGCCAGAGCCAGAGACGTTTGCCGGATCCGTTTTGCCTCACCCGCGATCGCCGTGCGTAGTTCCGCGAAGAGACGCCGTTCGATCTCGACGATCTTCTCTTCGGCCTCAAGGACTTTGGTTTCGTATTGCTTCAGCTCCGGCGTGGTAAAGCGCTCAGCGTTGACCAGCGTTTGCTTGCGTTCAAAGTCGGCAGGAACCAGATGCAGGTTAGGCTTCGTGACCTCGAGGTAGTAGCCGAAGACCGAGTTGAACTTGATCTTCAACGAATTGATGCCGCTGCGCCGACGCTCACGCTCCTCGATCTGCGCGATGTACTGCTTGCTGTTGCGGCTCAAGTGGCGCAGCTCGTCCAGCTCTGCGTCGACTCCGGCCCGAATAACGCCGCCATCGCTGAGAGACAGTGGTGGCTCCGGAACGATCGACCGGTCTATGCGCTCGCGCACGTCGGAAAGTGGATCGATAAGAACGCTCAGCTGCTTAAGACGCGGAGCATTCAGGCGTTCGAGGCCGAGTTTTATTTCGGGAAGATACGCGAACGAAGCTGCCAACGCCAGCAGGTCGCGCGCATTCGCCGTCTCCAGAGTTACGCGACTCAGCAACCGTTCGAGATCGAGCACGCCTTCCAGCTTGCGACGCAGCTCCTCGCGATGAATCGTGTTTCCAACCGCCTCTGCCACGGCGCCTTGCCGCGCTTGAATCTCTGCTAATTCGATTGACGGACGCAGCAGCCATGAACGAAGCAGCCGCTTCCCCATCGGAGTGAGCGTTGCATCGAGCGTGCGAAACAATGTGACTTCGGGCCCGGTGCTAGAGAACAGTGGCTCGACAAGCTCCAGGTTGCGAACCGTGACCGCGTCCAGAACCAGGCAATCCTGACGGTCGTAGAAACCGATGCGATCAACGTGGTCAAGCGTTCCCCTTTGTGTGCTGCGAACGTAATGAAGTATCGCTCCGGCGGCTGTGGCCGCTGCCGGACGCGTTGCGAGTCCAAAGCCTTCGAGCGAGAGCACGCCGAATTGGTTTTCAAGAAGGGGAATGGCGTAGTCGGGCGAGAACGCCCAGTCCTCTACGGGTGTCTCCGTAAACCGCCGGTTTCCAGAGAGTGCCGCGACCTCGGTGTCCGTGGCAGCAAAGAGCGGCAACGCCGCGGGATAGAGTACCTCTCGCGGACGCATGTGTCCGAGTTCTTCAATTAACCGAGCACGATCCTGGAGCGCAAATTCGGTCGCACGAAATTCGCCTGTCGAGAGATCGAGGGCCGCGAGGCCGGCGCGATCTCCGAGCTCGGCGATAGCTGCGAGGAAGTTGTTTTCCTCAGAGGGCAGACTCGCGTCCGTGCTTGTTCCGGGCGTGAGGACACGCGTGACCTCGCGGCGAACAATTTTCTTTGCGACCTTCGGATCCTCCATCTGCTCGCAGATAGCCACGCGAAATCCTTTGCGCAGCAACTTCGCCAGATATCCCTCGGCAGCGTGGTAGGGGACGCCACACATAGGAACGGCCAGTTCTTTTTCTTTATTGCGCGACGTGAGCGTGATTTGGAGCTCGCGTGAGGCGACTACGGCATCGTCAAAGAACAGCTCATAAAAATCGCCGAGCCGGAAAAATAGCAGTGCGTTGGGATGTTGTTTCTTGATTGCGGCGTACTGCCGCATGAGAGGGGTCGAAGCTTCGGTCACTGATGGAGATTATCCGCTATAGGAGAGCAAGTGTCAGCCGAGGATCGCTGTTGAAATCGCGGTTGAATTCCCTGCGATTGAAAGCAGCATGGAGCCAATTTGCTGCACTGTGGAGACGCAGCACGCTGCGTCTCTACGTCGACCGATGCCCTACGACTAGCGCAAAGCCGCGTTCAAGCGCTTCATGGCTGCCGCAAACTTAAGAGCATTGTAGGCGGAAGGATTCTCTAACTGTTGGAAGAGGCCGTTTATGGCGGTCCTTACTTCGCCTCCGCTGGCTCCTCCCGCCTTGGCGTAAGCAATGTAAATCGAATCCAGCGCCATAGCTGCCTGCTCCGCGGCGCGCTCTCCCTGATCAGCAATGTAATCAGAATCTCCTGAGATCGCGCGCAAGAGACGAGCAGTTTTCTCGCGATCGAAAGATGCAGTGCGGAGTTCGTCCGCCAACCTGCCGGCTAGACTACCCGCCTGATCGGCGAGCTGTTCAACCTCTGTTCGGTTCGGCTGAAGCGAGCTCACCAGCGCTCCAAGCTTCTTCATCGTGTTCTGAAGTTCCTTGGCGGTATTTGCGTCAACCTCGTTGGCCACGTGCTGGAAGACGACCACGCGCGACAAGTTGTACGCAGGATCCCCCGCGCGCCGAGTCTGGTAGTACCCACGGCCTCCTCTGGGGCTTTCAGTCGCGCTGCGCAACCGCCAACTTTCGTCGGGTGGCGTCAGGCTGTGATGACAGGCAAAGCAATCGAGTTCACCATACTCAGGCCAAACCAAACCCTTTTTCCCCTCAGTTCCCTTCACTCGGCGAGCCAGCCGGCTCATGCTCTCTTTGAGTTGAACTGCCTGCCCGACGCTCCATTGGCGCACCCCAAGCAGCGGATCCTTGTCCGCCTGCTCTGGATGTCCCGGAACCTTCTCCACCCAGTGGACCGGCTCCACGGCCTGGAACGAGTCCAATTCAAAAACCAAATCCGGGTGCCCCGCCGCGATCATCTCGTGGTCAACATACTTTTCGGCCGTTCCCAGATGGCAGGTAAGGCATTTTGCTGTTCGCAAAGTCAGATTCTTGGTGTCGTACATGCCCGTCGCGACGGATTTCTCGTGTGGCCAATCGCGAGCAGTGTGTGGTCCTAACCATTGTGATGACGGACCGTGACAGTTTTCGCAGCTGACACCGTCATTGATATCGAAGTCCCGAGCCTTCTCCGCATTGCTGGCATAAAGAGCATGACAAACGAGACATTTAGGGGCGTGGGCTGCATCGGCAGCGCCTAAGCTGGCGGACCCAAGGATCTTGGCAATTCGCTGGGAAACAGAGTTATTAAGGACGTTCCAAGCCTTCGCGTGCTTGTCCTGAAGAACCCAGGTGCTGTACTCGTTTTGCAAGACCTTGGTCTGCAGCCGTACTTGAATCGATCCGTGGCAGGCCGTGGCGCTGCAGGATCCGGGTCCAACGTACCGCGCCTCTGCCGCCGAAACCGACTGCAGGAAACCAGGCTTATCCGCGGCTTGAGATGTAAGCGGGAGCAGGAATGACAATCCGACGCAGAGTCGAACAACAGCAGTGGAGCGAGCAATGGAGCAACAGCACAGCCGTCGATTCATTTGTGCGTATTCAACACTCGGGGGGAAGGATTTAAAGGTGTGTGTCCTTATACGCTCGCAAACTATAGAAATCAATTCAGAAACAGTGAATTCGATTCGCAGCGATTTTTTCTTCCCATTCCAAATCAATTCTTTACCCGTGCACAGCTCTTTGTTATAGTCCGCCTCTGACTTCGCGAAGAACTTGTTTGTTTCCCCACTCCCCCGGGACGTGTTTCTGCGCGGGTCCAAGGTCATCCCTGTGGCGATTCCCGGTACTTCACTGGCCCAACCGAGTCCAACGGCGCACAATACCGACGGCATTTTTGAGGACCTTAAAGCGATTCAGCGGGAATATGGGTACCTGCCCGCCGAAAAGCTTCAGGCGATCGCCGACGCTCGGTCTATGCACGTTCGGGAAGTTTTCGCTGTAGCCAGCTTTTACCCGCACTTTCACCTCACAGCTCCTGCGCGCGTCGATATTCGTGTGTGCACCGACATGTCGTGTCATCTTCGCGGCGCAAACGTCCTAAAGAGGCAGATCCAAGACCGCCTCTACGGACATTCCGGCACAGATTGCAGCATCCGGGAAATCTCATGCCTCGGTCGTTGCGATGGTGCGCCCGCAGTGCTTATCTCCAGTAAGACTGAAGAGCAGATTTACGACAACATCACGAGCGATCGCATCGCCGATGCCGTTGTACGAAATTTGAGTGGAGAGCCGCTGCCCCACACGCGTCCCGAGCGACTGCGGCAGGAACTGCATTCCGATCCGTACGTTGGCATGCCGAAGTATCGCGTTCTGTACAGCCTTGTTCAGACGGGCGACTTCGCCGGTGTGATCACGCTGCTAAAAGCGAGTGCCCTACGCGGCATGGGCGGTGCGGGATTCCCTACCGGAAACAAATGGGAGATAGTTCGCAACTGTGTGGACGACGAGAAGTACGTAGTCTGCAACGCCGATGAGAGCGAACCCGGCACAATCAAAGATCGCTTTATCATGCAGCACCTGCCCCACCTGCTGGTCGAGGGCATGATCATTTGTGGGCTGGTCACTGGCGCGAAAAAAGGAATTCTCTACATCCGCCATGAGTACGAGCATCCGAGAGACGCTTGCCAGGATGAAATCGATGCCTGCTACAAAGATGGACTGTTAGGCAAAAACGTCCTCGGTTCCGATTTGGATTTCGACCTGAGCATCTTCGTGAGCCCTGGCGGATACATCTGCGGAGAAGAAACCGCGCTAATCGAAGCCATTGAAGGCAAGCGCTCGGAGCCGAGGAACAAGCCTCCGTTCCCTGTTTATCAGGGCTTATGGCACAAGCCCACTGCTTTGAACAACGTCGAAACGTTTGCCTTGGCGACCGTCATCCTCGCTCGCGGTGTGGACTGGTTCAAGAACTACGGGCGCAAGGGCTCTCCTGGCATCAAGTTCGTTGGTATCAGCGGTGAAGTCCTAAATCCGGGAGTTTTTGAAGTTCCGATGGGAATTACCTACGACGAACTCATCAATGGTTACGCGGGCGGCCCGCTTCCGGGAAAAACCATCAAGGCGTTCGCTCCTTCCGGACCTTCCTCGGGATATTTGCCGGCCTCCATGCTGAATCTGCCACTCGACTGGGACACGATGTCGAAGCCGCCTGTAAGTTCCATGGTGGGATCCGGAGCTATTGTCGTTTGTTCCAACGAAGCTTGCATGCTCGACATGGCATTGAACGCGGTGAAGTTCTACCGCAACGAATCCTGCGGCAAATGTGTTCCCTGTCGTGTTGGCTCGCAAAAGTTGGTCGACATGCTCACCGCCTGGACTCAGGGCAAGCAGAATCCTACGGACCTTCAAGCGTTGGATGAACTCAATCAGGCGTTAGCACTAACTTCGATTTGTGGATTGGGACAGATTGTTCCAGCGCCGATTCAGTCAGTGATGAGGCACTTTCGCGATGAGATCGATGCCCACGTCAAAGACAAAGACTGTCCCGCGGGTGTCTGCCGGATCGGAGGCTCGTGATGGCTCCGGCAAAGGAGATCACACTCACTATCGACGAGCAGAAAGTTACCGTTCCCGCCGGTACCACGATCTTCGATGCCGCTCGCATCAACGGCATCCCTATCCCAACGCTTTGCCACCAGCAAAACGAAACTCCAGTCGGTGTCTGCCGCGTTTGCGTCGTCGATGTTGGCGCGCGTGTGTACACCGCCGCTTGCATTCGCGAAGCGGAAAACAACATGGTGGTAAAAACCAACACCGACAAGGTCAAAGGCGCGCGCAAGACCTTGGTCGAACTGCTGATGGCCGATCACCCCTCGCCGTGCGCTCGTGAACAGCAGTCGGGCGATTGCGAACTGGAGACACTGGCGAAGAGCTACAGTGTCGGCACACCACGCTTTGCCAAGCGACTGACGCCTTCGCATCAGAAAGACGAGTCCTCGCTGAGCATCATGGTGGATCACTCCGCCTGCATCCTGTGCGATCGCTGTATCCGCGGGTGTTCGGAGATTCGCCACAACTTCGTGATTGCGCGTCAGGGCAAGGGCTATGCGGCGGCCATCTCCTTCGATGCTGACCTCCCGATGGGAAGTTCCTCGTGCGTTTCATGCGGCGAGTGCATGGTTTCCTGTCCTACAGGTGCGCTGACCAACAAGAAAGTCCTCGGCCAGCAGCTTGAACATGGCGCCACTCTCAGTGGGATGTCTGTTCAAGCCCAGGAATTACTGGAGTTGCCGGTATTCAAGGGAGTCTCCGGTACATTCCTCGAACTGAACAAGGGCGCAGTGGTAAAGCGCACGTATCGGAAAGGCGAGGTCATCTGCCGCGAAGGCGACTACGGTTCTACTGCCTTCTACCTGGTGGAGGGCACCGTGGACATCTTCATCTCCACACCACGGGCTCACGTTGATACCGAAGGCTCGCAAGACGGATTCCTGAGCAAGCTTGCCAGCAAGTTGAAGCCGCGCAAGGAACACCAGCGCGAGGAAGAAAATACCGCGCGCAAGTTTATCTACATCGATGCACCCGTCGATCTCGAATACGACCATCCGGTTGCGAAACTGCATGCTGGCGATCTCTTCGGCGAGATGACGTGCATGAACTTTTATCCGCGTAGCGCGACGGTAGTCGCGTCGGAAGACGTTGTTTGCCTCGAGATGCTGCGCAATGTGCTCGACGTCCTGCAGAAGAACAAAACGTTCCGTGCCAAGCTCGATGCCAATTACCGCGTTCGCGCGCTTGAGACTCACCTCAAGAGCGTTCCGGTCTTTACTTCTCTTACGCAGGACTTCATCGACCACCTTCGTGATCGCGTCGAACTGCTGCGCTTTGCTCCCGGCCAGGTGATCTGTCGTCAGGGCGATCCGGCCGACAGCTTCTATCTGGTTCGCATTGGTTTCATTAAGGTCAGCGAAGATCATCCCGGCGGGGAACTGGTGCTCTCGTATCTGGCCCGCGGAAACTACTTCGGCGAAATCGGATTGCTCTCTGATGAGGGCCGCCGTACCGCGACTTGTGCCGCTCTCGATCACGTGGAGGTCGTCAAGATTCATCGCGAGGACTTCCGCGAGATGGTGGGACGCTTCCCGCAAGTGCGAGCGAGCCTCGAAGCCGTGGCACGCGAGCGTATCGAGGAAAATCGCAGCCGCATGCATAACCTGCAGAGCGTGCCGGTGGACGACTTCCTGAAGCAAGGCTTGATGGACGCCCAAAGCCTGCTCGTGCTCGATCTGGATCGCTGCACGCGCTGCGATCAATGTGTGAAAGCCTGCGCCGACGCGCACGACGGTATTACCCGGCTCATTCGTGACGGCCTGCGCTTTGAGAACTATCTGGTAGCCACATCTTGTCGCCAGTGCCGCGATCCGCTGTGCATGGTGGGTTGTCCAGTGGGATCGATTCGTCGCCGCAATTCACTTGAAGTGATTATTGAAGACTGGTGTGTAGGTTGCGGCTTGTGCGCGAATAACTGTCCCTACGGAAACATCAATCTGCACGAATTCCCCGCTCCAGCCGGAAGCACTGGGCAAAAGGCCACTGTCAAGAAAGCTACTTCGTGCAATCTCTGCTACGACCATCCCGAACCGAGCTGCGTCTACGCGTGTCCACATGATGCCGCGCATCGTATTAATCCACCGGAGTTCTTCGGCCAGATACTGGGCGGCAAGCAGGTCGAAGGCGTGCCCTACAGCATGGCTCCCGGAATGATGGACCGAAGGAAGTAGAGTCGATGCTCATCGATCGAACACATCGACAGTGGTTCTGGGGCAGCGTGATCGGACTCACGGTGGGACTCGCAGTCTATATTCCCTATGCCCACTTCACCATCGGAGGAGCACGCGGTGGAACGATCATCGGCATCCTCTACGGGATCGTCGGTTTCGGCTTCATGATCTTCGCAGGCCTGCTAAGCCTGCGAAAAAGGTTCCCAGTCTGGCGCATCGGGCGCACATCCACGTGGATGCGCGGCCATATCTGGCTCGGTCTCATCAGTTATCCAATCATCTTCTTGCACTCGGGCTTTTCTTTCGGGAAAGGCACGCTTACGTGGTGGATGATGGTGATTTTCACGATCGTTTTTGTAAGCGGAATTGTCGGAGCAATTCTTCAGCACTATCTGCCGAAGGTAATGACCAAACAAATCCCTTACGAAACCATCTACGCGGAGATTCCAGTCATTCGCGGCCAGCTTTTGGACGAGGCTGATGTGAAGGTCGCCGAGGTAACTGGAGTCTCCATGAGCACCAACGCAGTCGCGACTGCGTCGGAAGACACGGGCGGCGTGATCGTAACGCTGGTGCAGATGGAAGAGGATATTCGCAACGAGTTAACCCGCTTTTACAACAACGAGCTGAGGCCCTTCCTGGAAAAGTCTGGGGGGAAGGCCTGCCCGATCAGCGATCGCGCAAACTCGGTGGCCCTGTTCGCTAATTTGAAGACGCTTTTACCCGATGAGATTCACCCAACCATCGTCGATCTCGAAAGCATTTGCGAGGAGAAGCGGGAGCTTGACCAGCAAATCGTATTGCATCGCATTCTGCATGGATGGTTGTTCATCCACGCTCCTTTGTCATTAGCTCTGCTCGTTATGGGAGCGATTCATGCAGTGATCGCTCTGAGTTACTAGCACGGAACCATGGCCCGGAAACGCACAGCCAAGAGCCTCGGACAACGACACGACTTCCACTACTTCCAAAGGTGGGGGCGATGGCGATTACTCCGTGCTGGGCTGATGAGCGCTCTTCCGGCGCTCGCCATCATTTGGCTCGTCGGCTATGCGCTCCAACGGAATGCGGCGCCTTACTCCAGCGGCCCGCTCTCGTCGGTGCACTCGTTTACCGGTAAGCGTTGCGATACCTGCCACGCACCAGCACTCAAGGCAGGATTCATAAGCGTTGGCTTCCGCAAGCATGTCAGCGATAAGGCGTGCCTCAGCTGCCATCAGGCTCCGGACCACCAGGCACTGCAGACGTTCACTCCGAACTGCGCATCCTGCCACAGCGAACATGTCGGATCGCAGCACCTGCGCCAGGCTACGGATGAAACCTGCGTGCAGTGCCACGGCGATCTCAAGGTAAAGAACGGCTCGCCGCATTATCAGACTGCGATCTATAACTTTGACGCAAAGCATCCCGAGTTCGCTCCCCTGCGCGTTGACACTCGCGATCCTGGCACTATCAGGCTGAATCATGCGGTGCACATGCGGGCTGGGCTACTTGGTCCGAACTCGCAGCCCGTACAGATGCAATGCCAGGATTGCCATCGCACGCCGGCCGAGCAAGGTGGACCTTGGAAATACGGACAGGCGCGCATGGTGGAAGCAGCCTTACACTCCCCAGATCCACATAATCCGGCGATGCCGCCCGAGCCAGTGCGTCCCGGAACGGGACGGGCCTACATGGCCGCTCCCACATTCGCGACCGCCTGCCAAAGCTGCCACGCGCTGCAATTTGACAGTCACTTCTCCGAATCGGTGCCCCACGATAAACCTGAAGTCGTACACGAGTTCATCGTGGGCAAGTTAACGGAGTACATCAAGAAGCATCCGGAGGCAGTGAATGAGCCGCCTCGTCCAATGCGGATTATGTTCGGTGGAACGATCTCTCGCGAGCCGCAGACGGCCAAGATCGCCCACAGTCCGGAGGAGTGGGTAACGCTACGCACTTTAGATGCCGAAACTCTGCTCTGGCACAAGACATGTCAACAGTGCCATTCACTCAAGTACACGCAAACCGATCAGAACGGGCTCGCGGGACTGCCCGAAGTGGCGCCGTCAAACATCAAACCGGTGTGGCTGCCTAACTCCGTCTTCAGCCACTACGCTCACGTCAGCATCGACTGCAAGTCCTGTCACACTCGCACGCTTACCAGCCAGGAAACAGCAGACGTCCTGATTCCCAGCATCAAGACCTGCCAGCAGTGCCATAACGGCGAGCCCACAAAGATCGGGCAGGCTCAGAATGGCTGCTTCCTTTGCCACCAGTACCACAACTGGAAGCAAAGAAATGAACCGTTCACTCCAACTCACAACCTGCAAGAACTGAGGGGTGCAAACGGCTCATCTTCACCATCTGGAGCGCACTCACAGCTCGAAGCAAGTACGTTCGGTTTTCATCTCCTGAAGTCCGGCTCCAAGTCCCGCTAATTTCACCTCACTCCGTTTCTGCGCGAAATTGTTATTCTGAAGTGACTCGTGTGTTTTCAACGGCTTCCGGGCTGCGAATGCTATCGGCCAAGCCTCAACGTAACTAACGGACATACGCTAACCAGATGCTATGGTTGTACTTAGCGTCCAATGAAGACTCCCCCAAAACGCAAATGGGCTTCCCGCGTTAAGGCGGCGAAGGAGAGAATCAGGGCTCTCCGCAGGCCTATCTATGTCGTTTCTTTGTCGTTGCTTGCGGCCGGTTTTTTTGCATTCACCTTCAGCGTCAATCGGCTCTATGCCGAGAAGCGGAGCCACCTCAGCGCCTACTGGTTCCAGCAGGGACAAGCGGAGTTAGAGGAAGGCCGCCCGCAAAATGCCATCCCTGATTTAAGGACGGCTCTTCTCTACTCGCACGAGAATTCTCGATATCAACTCAACCTCGCGCGTGCGCTTGCAGCCGCCAATCGCGTTCCGGAAGCCCGATCTTATTTCCTTAACCTGCTTGAGGAAGAGCCGGGTAACGGCTCGGTCAATCTTGAACTCGCTCGCCTTTCGGCCAAAGACAACGATCCAAATCAGGCCAGACGCTACTTTAATGGCGCGATCTACGGGGCGTGGGACACGGATCCCATTTTGAAACGGCAGCAGGTTCGGCAGGAGCTGATCAGCTTTCTCATCGCAAATGATCTCAAAACTCAGGCACACGGCGAACTGATGAGCTATACGGCGGAGATGCCGAGTACGCCGAACGCTCAACTCTGGGTAGCACGGACATTCACAAAACTCGGCGACGATCGCAGTGCTCTGGATTTCTTTGTTGCCGCTTCGCAAACGAACCGTCGAGACGTAACGGCGCTACTCGGAGCAGGCTGGGCAGCCTTTCGACTAGGTCGCTATCGTGAGGCAGTGGAGTACTTCAAAGGGGCGGAGTCGCTGCATGAAGATCCTTCGACACTGCAGATGATCGAGCTCGTGACCTCGGTGATCGAGCTCAATCCATTCGACAGCAGCATTTCCGCCGCGGAACGACGTCACCGGCTCATGCTGGCGATGGGGATCGCCGATCAGCGACTAAAAACGTGTGCCGACTCTCATGACGTTGATCTCGACACCGTCAGTGGCGATCCGCTCCAGCTTGCCCGCTCGCAGTGGAGCTATTTGAATCGACAGCTCCGTGGCACATACAACAATTCGGGACTCGTGCAATTGCTCGCCCCAGTCGCCTCGCTCATCACCAACATCGAGCAAAACGGCGGATGCGGCGCGCAAACGCCAAATGACCAGGCAATGCTGCGCATTTACCAAGGTGGAGGGGAGCTGCAAAGGTGATAGATACTAATGTCATCGCTCCGAATAGCCCACCTGTGATTGAAGACAGAGCTGCACCGGAGACGCCGGCGCAGGGCGAACGTTTCTTTCTATTACTCGCAATCTTCATCGGCATCTTCTCGGGACTGGCGGTTGTTTGCTTTCGCATCACGATTGACTTTCTTCGAATTGTACTGCTGGGTTCGTCCGTCACGCCTACCTTCCCGCGCATTCTCTTAGCACCTGCCCTGACCGGAATCGTGATCGCCCTGCTAGTCATGTTCGTTTTTCCGCGCGTGCGTGGCAGCGGGGTCAACCAGACCAAGTCTGCACTGTATGTCTACGACGGATACATCCCATTTCGGACCGCGATCGGAAAATTCATCTGCTCAGCATTGGCTATCGGTTCTGGCCAGTCCTTGGGTCCCGAGGATCCGTCTTTGCAGATTGGTGCCTCAATTGCCTCTGCGCTCGGTCGAAAGCTGGAACTCACGCGAGAGAGGTTGCGCCTAATTGCTCCGGTTGGCGCAGCGGCCGGACTTGCCGCCGCATTCAACTCACCTATCTCCGCAATCCTGTTTGTAATCGAGGAAGTCATTGGACGCTGGACAGCGGGATTTCTCGGAGCGGTTGTGCTGTCAGCCGTATCAAGCGTCGTGGTTGCTCGTTACTTCCTCGGATCGCAGCCGTTGTTCCGCATTCCGGAAGTGCAGTTCATCGCACCCAGCGAGTTGCTTGCGTATGCAGCCCTTGGAATTGTGGGCGCCTTTGCGTCGGTCCTGCTCGCAAAAGCAATTCAAGTGCTCCGTCCTCGAATGAAGGCCCTCCCGCGCTGGACGCAGCTTTTTCAGCCAGCGCTCGCAGGCCTGATCATCGGCGCGATCGCGCTCGCCGGACGTCCCGAGGTGATGGGAGCCGGTTACGAGTTTATCGATCAGGCGATGCATGACCAGTTTCCCTGGAAAATCCTTGCGATCCTTGCTGGTCTGAAGATCCTCACAACAGTGCTCTCGTTCGTCAGCGGGACACCCGGCGGAATGTTTGCTCCCACGCTATTCATTGGGGCCATGCTCGGAAGCGCCGTGGGCGGTGTCGAGCGGCACTTCTTTCCTCATCTGACACTATCGATCGGGACTTATGCGCTGGTAGGCATGGGAGTGCTCTTCGCGGGCTTCCTGCGCGTTCCCATGACTTCGGTCTTCATGGTGCTGGAGGTGAGCGGCAATTACTCCATTATTGTTCCGGTGATTCTTGCCAACACGCTCTCTTACCTGATTTCCCGAAACCTTCAACCCGTTCCCATTTTTGACTTGCTCAGCCGGCAGGACGGTCTCGGATTGCCCTCAATGGAGGAGCAACGCGAAGAGCGTGTCTTGCGAGTGGAAGACGCCATGCGCGCCGTCGACGTTCCCGTTATCGATTCCCAGATCCCAGCCGACGAAGCTCTTGAAATTGCAGAAAACCACGCCGCAGCTGAGATTCTGGTGGACGATCCTCCATTTGGTTGGTCGAGTCTCACGGTTGGAGCTTTGCGCGATGCAGTAGAGCAAAATTCCAGCGAGCCCACCGTTGCCAGTCTCCTCTCCGAACCGCACATGCCGCCGATCTACCCGGATCACAGCCTCGATTTTGTCTTGCGACACATTTCGCAATGGTCGTTCCTGCCAGTAACTCATCGTGCTAATAACCGAAGGATCGTTGGCTTGATCACGATGAACGATGTGATGAAGGCATTCGATAAGTGATGTCGGGATTTTCGTCCCGGGTTGAACGGCTTACCGTCATGACTCCGCCTCGTCTAATCCCTTAATGAAATCCAGGATTGCAGCAGCTTTACTACTCTTCTCGGCGTTCTCACTGGCACAGCAAACGTCGGACCACAACGCTGGCGTCGTCCAGCGCGGAGATGAGGTGATGGGCTTCTCTCACGACAAGACCACACATCGCTTTCGCCTGTACAAGGACGGTGGCAGCATCGAGGCGCTTGCCAACAATCCAACCGATGCGACAAGCCGCGACGAAATTCGCGAACACCTGCAGCACATCGCCGGCATGTTCAAGAGCGGAGACTTCAATGCTCCTATGTTGATCCATGCCCGCACGCCACCTGGCGTTCCCACCATGAACAAGCTGCGCGATCAGATTCAGTACCGAGTCGAAGAAACTCCAAATGGAGCGCGGGTTCGAGTATCAAGCGAAAATGCCAAGGCAGTTGCTGCCATTCACGATTTCCTCCGCTTCCAGATTCAGGATCATCAAACTGGAGACCCGACGACGATCAGCAAGGAATAGGAACGCAGTCGAGCCAGTGCACTGGACAAACGTTGTGCTTTTGTCCCAAGCCTTGCTGCCGCGAAGCAGCACTCTTTTTTGAAACTGTCATCCCTCGCGGCGCCCACAAATACGTGGAGCATTCGAAAATGCCGGCTGTTGCGGCGCGGGGGATCTGCTGTTGTGCAGAGTGACTGCATAACAAAAGCAGATCCCCCGGGCCGCGCTAGCCTCGATGGCTCATTCACATCAACGAGGCGGCCCGAGGGATGACAGTTTCTGGGAGGATTAAGGCTTCTCGGTACGAATGTCCAATCGCGCATACTGCAAGCTCAAATGCTCAGCTTGACGAGAGAACCAGTTGTGCAATTCACTACTCCGCGAACCTCTTCCTGACCTCTTCGATTTTCTCGCTCTTCCAAAAGCGCTTGTAGTTATCGAGTGACATGAAGGTGCGACTAAGCATTCGATCGATGTAAATAGTTCCGTTCAAGTGATCGATCTCATGCTGCAGGATTCTGGCGTACCAGCCGGAAGCACGAATCGTCTTTGGCTCGGCGCGTTCATCGAGGCACTCGACTGTTACCTCTCGTGAACGCGGCACCAGAGCCGTGAAACCGTCAAGACTCAAGCATCCTTCAAAGAACTCGATCGAAGGCTCACTGGCAGAAGTGATTCTGGGATTAATGATCACGTGAAACGGAACTGCTGTTCGCTCCCGCGCAGCCAGGTCACTTGCCGAGAGTTCGGTCCAATACTCCGGTGGATCTTCGATAATTGCGAGCTGTATCGGAACCCCTACCTGAGGAGCTGCTAGTCCGACACCTGGCGCGTCTCGCAGCGTGTCATGCATCGATGAGATCAACTCTTGAATAGGACCGGAAAGAATCTCTTCTGAACTGAGCGGCCGAGCCCGGTCGCGTAACACCGGTTCTCCAACTTGAAGGAGCTTGAGCAGCATTGTCATCGGGCAAGCGCAAAAGCGACGAGCGTAGTGCCATTCTCCCCAAGCTCAATCAGAAGCGAGTCTTCCAGGTGTTCGGGATCGGGCTTCATCTCGCAGGCGGCGATGTCTTCATTGCTCGCGCCGTGAAAACACAGCTCGCAGACCCCAAGGCCGCCGCCCTCGTTGCGGACTGGCGGTCCAAAGACGCGGCAAGTCATCGGCCGGAATTGGTAAAGATCGCAGGTGCCTGACTCCGGATCCAGCGCGGGACACACCTCTTCATCGGCAAAATCGAGGAATCGCGCCTCCCCCTGATCGCTCTCGTCGAGGATTCCCGATTCAGGATCTCCAGGAAATTGCGGCGTCACCCGATGTAAATAAGCTCGTGCTCGCAACTGAACTTGGCCTGCGCGATCGGGATCGCTACGTTTCAGCTGTGCGAGTCCATCGCGCAGGCGAGCGACATCCAGAGCGTTGATGGCGAATGCCCCCACGCAGCACTGCGTGCAGCCGGGACGGCAGACCAGCCAGTCTCCGGCCCGCCGAGCTGCATCCTCGAGCGCGGCGTCGACTATTTGAACTAATTCTCGATCCCGGGCTGGACGCCGACAAGGCATGCGTCAGCATAACGCAACTTGTATTGCTGGTAGGTAACCGATCAGTTTGACGATTACTTGTGGCCCCCAAAGTCGCAATCAACACCTCGAGACTGTCATCCCTCGCGTCCGCCGCGGCGGACGCGGGGGATCTGCTTTTGTGCGCATCGAAGAACAGCGGATCCCCCACTCCGCGTTGACATCACTGACACCACAAACGGCTTTGCTGCGGAGTGAGGGATGACAGTTCGTGGAGTTAAGGAGGCTCTTGAGCTAAAACCACGGAGTCTGTAATCGACATTTTCTCGAAACCGACCACTACCGATTGGTGTGCGGACACGACGAAGAAGAAACGCGAGCGCCGTCTCTCGTCGCGTACCGCGATCGCTTCGTGAGCTACTTATTGATGTCGTCCTTGGCTTCCAAACGTTTTACCAGACCGTTCAAGGCTGGCTTGTAGATATCGGGAGCCTCGTTAACTGCAAGCTTCATCTCCTTCACGGCATTGTCGTAGTCGCCGTGGGCAACTGATAGGCGAGCAGCCTCGTTGCGTGCGACCCAGCCTTTGGGATATTTCTTCACGTTTGTGCGAAACAGTTCGAGCGCCTGATCCTGATGTCCCTGGCTCTGCAGCTGCCTGGCATAGCCGTGGATCTGGAGCGCATTGGCGAGGTCAAGCGCCTGGGCGCGGGCTGCAGCCGATTCATCCTTCTTGCCCATCGCTTCGAGCACCTGCGATTTCGTAATCAGGTTGTCGAATCGGGATTCCACCTGAATGGAGTGATTCGCATAGTCGAGAGCCTGCGGGAGGTTCGTTTTACTGGCGAGGAAATAGTTGGCAGCCTCGTCCCATGGCTCCCAAATGTACTGCGCGCCTCCGCGGAGCTGGTTTTTGACATCGGCTTGCACGACATCGCTGACTGGCACACCGATCCGGAATGGGACAGAGACTTTCTCCCAGCGCATCGTGACCAGCGTCGAGTCCGGAGTCACATCGTCAAAGTCGTAAACGAGTGCCTCACGAAACTCGCCGGATTGTGGCTTTACCGAGACACGCAGCGCATCCTCGTCTTCTTTATATGAGAAGCTTCCCCAGGCAGTGGACACTTTCGAGAAGATCACGGTCCACTCGTTCTCTCCGGGAATCATGTGGAGACCGTAAGTCCCTTTTGCGAGCTGTTTGCCTTCAACCGTGACCGGATCGGCAAATTCGATGGTGGTGTTCTCATTCGCGCCAGCCCGCCAAACCTGCCCATAGGGGACGAGCTTCCCCCATATCTGGCGTTTGTTGACCAGAGGACGGCTGTAGTTGATCGAGATATCCGTGATGCCCACGCGCTGCGTGACCAGGGCATGCTGGCTGGCGCGTGGCAGGTTCAAGATGCTTTGTGCATACGACTCGGCCGCGCCGAACATCATCGCGCCGATCGCAAGAAATGCGAGCAGCATTCGCTTTTGCATATGTGGTTAACCTCCGCCTTTGGACGGATGTAAAAAGAGATTTGTAAGCAGAGTTGCAGAGATCTCGAGGACCATTGGTCCCCAGAACCCAACGAAATGTCACAGGAGAATCGCGCGGTCGGAGAGCGCATTCTGAACAGAAATCTTGCCAGCAATGCGACTGGAGACCTGCCTTGTCGGCGTACAGAAAGAGTCGTCACCCAGTGAGGGCCATGTACGACAGAAATTCACTGCTTATTCACTGTTATTCACTGTTCTCTAAACCGACATTCGCGCAGATTCGGGAAAATTCAATAACGTCTCGGTTATTTTGCAGAAATTCACTGTTCTCGCGAAAAAGTTCTTGAACCGCGAAGGCCTCAGTTCCCCTTCATCTTCCCTTTCACTGACCTCGCCAGCTTCTCGATTTCCTCAGCCTTTTTGATCACGTCGAGGGAAAGTGTGTGTTCGTTAGTCTTGTCGACATACTCTTTGAGTTCAGTCGCGAGTTGAAGCAGGCGATCGGTATCTTTCTGCAGCGACGTCTGCCGTTGCTTGTTCATCGCCTTCTCGCGGTCGTGCTCGATCTTCTCTTCTGCAGGATCTTTTGGTCGCTCACGGCCAAATGGAGGCTCCTGTGTCGGACTCTGGATGTTGCTGTCGATCTGAGCGAAGCAATTCGACATCAGTAAAAAAATGAGCAGAAAGATTACAAAAGCGGGATAACGCACAAGCACCTCAACTCGATTGCGGAATATGGCCGATTATAGCTATCGCCAGCACGTTATGCGGCTCAGGCTGCGTCTTCTTGCTTGCTATAATCCAGCTTCCGCCAACGCAATTCATGAGCATCCTGGGCACAAACATCCTCTCTGAACCTATCTGGCGGCGCGTGTTTTCCGCGTGGCACGACGATCTCGCCAACTGGGCGCGGCTGCATGTGCCGCGCATTCTCGTAATCCTGATCGTGGCGGGCGTTCTCACCCGTTTGCTGGGACTGTTAACCCGAAAATTGCAGGATTTCAGCCGACGCAACGCTCTGCCCAGCGGCATCCGTGCGACTCAATTGCGTACTCTGGCGTCAATCATCCAAAGCGTCGGCGGCTTCGTAATTTTCTTCTTCGCACTTCTGCAGATCCTTGACGATGTCGGTATCGATGTAAAACCGTTCCTTGCCAGCGCGGGCATCGTTGGTTTGGCAGTCGGCTTCGGTGCGCAAACCCTGGTGAAAGATGTGATCAACGGCTTTTTCATCATCATCGACAACATCTATGACCTCGGCGATCTCGTGAAAATTGCCGGTGTACAGGGTACCGTCGAACAGATGTCGCTACGCATGACCGTATTGCGCGACGACACCGGAGCAGTGCATTCCGTTCCCAACAGCGAGATCAAGATCGTCTCCAACATGACTCGCGACTGGGCACAGGTCGCGCTGCATGTCTCAGTGGACTATAGCGAGAGTTCCGATCGCGTAATCGAGCTGCTAAAAGAAGTCGTCTCCGGTCTGCGGGACGATCCAGAGTTCGGAAAGGATATTGTGGGAGAACCCGAGGTGCCAGGGATTGAGCGCGTGAGCGGATCGGAAGTCGACTACCTGGTGATTGTGAAGGCTGGTCCAGGCAGCCAGCATGCGGTTCGGCGTGAACTGCGCAAACGAATCAAGGCTTCTTTAGAAAAGAATGGCATAAAAGCCGGCGCGCCCAACCGTATGTATGTAATGGAAGCTCCCCCTGCCAGTCGGTAATCTGATCGACATGGAAACAGGACTCAAGGACAAAGTTGCGCTGCTGGTGGCGTCGAGCGAAGGCATTGCCCGCGCGGCCGCCGAGAAGTTCGCCGCTGAAGGCGCCCGGCTTGCGATGTGTGCTCGCAATGAAACGAAGTTACTCAGAGCAGCAGACGAATTGCGCGCTCGTCATAACGTCGACGTGCTGGCCGAACGTGTCGACGTTTCGGATTTTGCGTCGATGCAGGCCTTTGTTCGCCGCGCGGTCGAACGCTTCGGCCGAATCGATGTTTGTCTCGCAAACTCCGGTGGCCCGCCGGCCAAGAACTTTCTTTCCATCGAACTGGACGAGTGGAAGAAGAACGTCGATCTGATCTTTCTCAGCGTCGTGAACCTGGCTAAGTCCGTGATCCCGCACATGCAGAAGAATGGCGGGGGACGCTTTATCGCCATCACCTCTACGTCGGTTAAGGGATCGATTCCCGATCTTGTCATGTCGAATGCAGTGCGGCCCGCGGTCGTGGGACTGCTGAAGAGTTTGTCGATTGAGTTCGGAAAAGACAACATTACCTTCAATAACGTTGCGCCCGGATACACCGCCACCGAACGGCTCAAGGAGCTTGCCGGAACGCGCGCGCTTGCGGCCAACGTAAGCGTCGCCGAGATCTATGAGAAGTGGTCAGAGGAGATTCCGCTTCGGCGATTGGCACGTCCAGAGGAGGTTGCAGATGCGATCGTGTGGCTCGCCTCGGAGCGCGCGTCGTATGTGACCGGACAAACCATTCTGGTTGACGGCGGAAGATATCCTGGCGTCGCGTGAGGGTGTGGGTGGCAGCTAAGGAGCTACTTGAGAGTTCTGCATATCGATGGGGATCAGCTCACGCTCGACGACCTGCGTGAGGTGGTCTACGAACAACGTCCGGTACTGCTCGCGCCCGACGCACGGCAGAAAGTCCTGACTTCGCGCGAAGTGGTTGACGAACTCGTGCGCGAGAACCGTGTCGCCTATGCGGTGACGACCGGTGTCGGCAAGCTGAGCGAGGTCCGCATTCCGCCCGAGCAAATTCGTGAGCTACAGCTCAACCTGCTGCGTTCCCATGCGGTCGGTGTCGGTGCGCCACTGTCGGAGGCGGCCACGCGAGCGATGATATTGCTCCGCGCCAATTCCTTAGCTAAGGGATTTTCAGGAGTGCGGCCGCTTGTAATCGACACACTCTGCGAAATGTTGAGCCGCGGCGTGCATCCGGTAATCCCTTCGCAAGGGAGTGTTGGAGCCAGCGGCGACCTTGCGCCCCTGGCTCATCTGGCTCTGGTTCTCGTGGGAGAGGGTGAAGCCATCTTTCAGGGGCGCCGGCTCCGCGGCGCGGAAGCGATGGGGGCGGCCCAGGTAAAACCCGTCACATTGGAAGCTAAGGAAGCGATCTCACTGATCAACGGCACGCAGGCAATGTTGGCCATCGGAACGCTGTCGCTGCTAGCCGCGCAGACGCTGGTCGACACGGCTGACGTACTCGGCGCGCTAACCCTCGACGCGCTTCGCGGCACGACGGTTGCCATGGACGAGCGCATTCATCGCGCTCGTCCCCATTCGGGACAGTTGCACAGTGCGAGTAATGTCCGCAGGCTCCTCGAGGGCAGCGAGATTCGTCAGTCTCATATCGACTGCACCCGTGTCCAGGATGCCTATTCGCTGCGCTGCATTCCCCAGGTCCACGGCGCCGTGCGCGACACTCTCGCTTATTGCCGCCAGGTTTTCGACATAGAAATGAACTCAGCAGTCGATAATCCGCTAGTCTTTCCGTCTCCACGATCGCAACGCGAACCCATGCGCCCCTCGAAGGTTCCGGCGATCGACGACCGCCGAGCCAAAGAGAACGCAAACGACCATACTGATTCGGGACAAGTACTCTCTGGCGGCAACTTCCACGGAGAGCCAATAGCCTTCGCGCTCGACTATCTGGCCATCGCGCTGACCGCTCTGGCAGGAATCTCTGAGCGGCGCATCGAGCGCATGGTCAACCCGGCCCTCAACGAGGGCCTGCCTCCATTCCTGGCTCCAAACGCCGGACTCAACTCCGGATTTATGATGCCGCAAGTGACCGCTGCCGCATTGGCAAGCGAGAACAAGGTTCTGGCGCACCCCGCCTCTGTCGACTCAATTACGACGAGCGGCAACAAGGAAGATTACGTTTCCATGGGCATGGCCGCCGGCCTCAAGCTGCAACGCGTAGTCGCCAATACGACCCATGTGCTTGCGATTGAGGCGGCCACGGTTGCGCAGGCGATCGACTTTCTTGCCCCGCTCAAAACGAGTCCGCGGTTGCAAAAGGTCCACTCGGCGATTCGAGGCATTAGTCCGCCAGTGGACCGGGACCGCGTCTTGGCCGATGAGTTCTCCAGACTCGCACAGGCAATTTCCGAAGGAAGGCTGACAAGGGCGGCTTTTGAGTAAGCGTGCCAGCATTTCTGCAAAACTAAGGGAGACCGCTCTTGGAATGATTGTATGTGCCACGGCCAACTTTGGATGGATTCACTCATGCTGACGAACCATGTAGCACTGTCATCCCTCAGGCCGTCGCTTAGCTGTCAATGGTCCTTCAAAGCTGATGCGGCCTGGGGAATCTGCTGTTCTGATCACTAACGAAACAGCAGATCCCCCGCGCCGCAAAAAACCAACTTTTGGATCCGAGCTGGTATCGCTGCGGCGCGAGGGATGACAGTTCCAAAAAGGCATCGCACAACTAATGAGCGCACGCGATATTGCAGGTCCAAAACCTGAATTCGCTTCAGTGCCCGGACTCCTGCAGCAACTCCCTAAGATACTGCTGCCAGAAAACCGCCCACGTGTGCGTGCCATGACCATGGGTTTCAGCCGATGTGGGGATGAGCACGAATCGCCCACGCTTTACGCGCTTGATTTCGCGCTGAGCGATTCCCAATTCGGGTGGATTGATGAAATCGTCCGCTGAATTGATGTACATCACCGGCGCTGTGATCTTTTCAAGTTGGTTGGAGGGATCGTAGTTTCGCGACGCGCTTACCGCGTATAACAAATCATTTGCATCAAGAGTATGAGTTACTCGGTTGCGATAATCCTCCAGATCTTTATCCGCAGAATCTCGTGTTGGATAGCTGATCTGCATGGGCAACGGAGTGCTTCCTGCAATCAGTAAGAAGTCGGTAGCAATTTCGATGCCCGCGTGTGGCTGAGAACTGTAATCCCCGTCTTTCCATTCCGGGTCACGCCGGATTCCATCGATCACCATCTTGCGCCACATACGATTACGACCGGCGATTTGCACGGGCAGGCATGCCAGTGGCATGAGCGCATCCATGTAATCGGGATAGGTCTCGCCCCACACCCACGAATGCATGCATCCCATGGAAGTACCGAGTATCAGGCGAAGGTGATTAATGCCGAGCCCTTTTTCGAGCATCTCGTGCTGAGCCGCCACCATGTCGTCGTAGTCATACTGCGGAAAGCGTGCGTGCAATCCATCGCTGGGCTTACTGGATTTGCCGTGGCCAATGCCGTCGTCAAGAACAATGAAATATCGGTTGATATCAAGCAACCGCCCTGGACCAAAGAGGACATCCGCAAACTGCGGTTGAAGGAACTGCTGGCCAGAACCACCGGTACCGTGAAGCAGGAGCACAGCGTTTGTGGTACGACCATTGGCATCGCGAACAGGTTTACCGAACGTTAGGTAATGCAACCGCAATTCGGGCAGCGATTCGCCTGAACGAAAGTGAAAGTTGCGAGCGATGTAATCGCCTTCCTGCGGCGCAGGGATTTTTGTAGATTCCTTGAGGACTTGCCCTTGACACGAATAGGCGAGACAAACAAATATCAAAACTCTCCGAAGCGATGACATCAAATGCTCCCGTCTGTAATTGTTATTCAAATCACGCCGAGCCATTTTACTGGTGCGCCGGCATAAGCTACCTGCGATGAAAGCCACGATGACGGCAATCCAGGGAGACATCACGAGGCTGGCGGTCGATGCCATCGTGAATGCTGCCAACAGCTCCCTGCTCGGCGGTGGAGGCGTCGATGGCGCAATCCATCGCGCTGCCGGCCCTGGACTGCTCGCTGAGTGCAGAACGCTCGGCGGTTGCGCGACGGGGGACGCCAAAGGAAGTCGCGGTCATCGCTTGCCGGCGAAATATGTGATTCACACCGTCGGGCCTGTCTGGCGGGGAGAAGAGAGCACGAGCCTTTCGATCGATGAACGAGATGAGGATCGCCTCTTGGCCTCGTGCTATCGCCGCTCGCTGGAGATTGCGAACGAGCTTGGCGCGGCAAGCATCGCCTTCCCCGCAATCAGCACGGGCATCTATGGTTTTCCGCGAGAACGGGCCGCCAAAATCGCAGTTGCAGAAGTCAGAAAGATACTCGGTGAGTACCAGACGATCGAGGCGGTGATCTTCTGCTGCTTCGATTCGGCCACTCTGCAGATCTACGAAGAAGTGCTTGGGCAGAATCCCTAATACGGTCCGAATGCTTCCCTGTTACTTTTGTTGTCTCTTCCCGAAAGAGAACTAAACCCTTTGTTAATGGTAACTTAGCGCCGAAATCAGGAGTTCCCTGTTCAGTCCCTGCGTTCGAGCGAACTTGGCGATTTTTGGGCAGAAACGTGTAACTGAAGCGTTAATCTTGAAAATCGCTCTGTATATATCCCTGTTTCTTTTTGCGGACGTTTCCCCAGGTTAAAGTCCACGCGCACGATGCTCCTTGAAAATGCACTTGTCCATCACGACAAAGATTCCCGCATCACGAGCTTTCTTAGCTGCAGCTTGATGCACAACGCCTTCCTGCAGCCACACAGCAGGAATCTTTAAACGGATCATTTCGTCGACGATCTCCGGGACGAACTCTGGACGCCGGAAAACGTCGACCAGGTCGATCTTTTCAGGAACTTCCGCGAGGCTGGCGTAGGATTTCTCTCCGAGGACCGCCTCCTCATTGGGATTCACAGGAATAATGCGATAGCCCTTGCGCTGCATGTATTGAGTGACGCCAAAGCTCGGGCGCAAGGGATCGGACGACAAGCCAACTACGGCAATGTTTCTCGCTTTGGTTAGGAGGTCTCGAATTTCGTCGTTCAGGGTCATCATGATTCAAAGACAGCTGCGCTGATGAAACTAGCTACCTCCGCCAGGTGTGGTTCTGGTTTGTATCAACCTGAGAGCCCCCTTCCGCAGGGTCTCGGGAATGTTTTTGTTCATGGAAAGAACCTTCAGGTCCGGGCCCATCAGGTTCTTTATCAGACCTAAAGAAAGATCGAGAGGAGTTCGCGGATTGTTACAGAGATTTCTGAGAACGACATAGTTCTTCATAAACTTGCGGCTGCGAGCGATATCGCGCAGCACGTTCTCACGAACGTTCTTCATGTTGGCGAAGGCCTCGATTTCCTGCTCACTCACTTTCGGCGACGCGAGTACCGCGGACGAAACCAGCTTCGATCCGTCGCGAATCAGGATGCCGCGTTCCTCCCTACTGCCAAGCATCGCAACCTTGACGCGCTCGCCAACATTCATGCGCGCGAGCTTCTGCAAAATTGAGATGCGCTCGTCTTCCTGCTTGCCTTTGCCCTTCGCCGCTTCCAGAGCCTCGGCGCTGATTACAATTCCTTCTTCATCGCCGAGTTCGTCCACTCCGCCGAGCAGAACAAACGGCTTCGCCTCTCTCTCTTCAGCCTCAAGTTCCGCCGCGTGCTCTTTGAGCCATGCAAGCACTTCGACATCGGTAATGGTTCCGAATTCGACAGCAACGTCCACCCCAAGCCGCGACAGACTTTCCGATACGCGTACATGTTCTTCGGGGGCGAGATTTGGATTATTCAGCAACGGCCTCAATACGGTTGCGGAACCCATGACGCGGGGACTCGAAAGCAACAATGCAGTCGTCTCTCGTGTGGCTGTTTCAGCGATCGCAGCCAAAGTCTTGTCAGATACTGAGGGGTTGTTGAACAATGATGGCAAAAGCCGCGGCCGGCGATTCCGGGGCGCAAGGAAATAATTGAGGACTTCGTGAGGAGTGCCCGGATCGGCCAAAGCAGTCGCCGATCCGCCTTCATCGAAGCTAGCGAGCGTCATGCGGGCCTGCTCGCCAAAAATTGGATGTTCACTGAGGTAGACGAGTATCTCGAGCATCTCCCCCGGAGAAACTGCGAGTGCTCCGCGAGCCGCCGATCGCATCACGCCTGCGGGAACAGCCGACTGCCTCATCATCTCGATCAGTCGAGCCATTGCGAGTTAGCTGGCGCCAGCTTCGCGTCGCATCAGGAGATATCCGCGAATAAATGGAGTCAGATCTCCATCGAGCACCCGGTCAGGATCGCCGACTTCGACCTTCGATCTAACGTCTTTCACGAGTCGATAAGGCGCGAGGACATAGGAGCGAATCTGCGAGCCAAAATCGATGTCCAGTTTTGAGTCTTCGAGCTTCTTCGTCTCGGCGCGCTTTTTTTCGAGCTCATATTCGTAGAGCTTCGAGCGAAGAATCTTCATTCCCCGCTCGCGATTCTTGTGCTGAGAACGCTCGTTCTGGCAGCTCACCACAATTCCAGTGGGAATGTGAGTGATGCGCACCGCGGAATCCGTTGTGTTCACATGCTGTCCGCCGGCGCCACCGGAGCGATAGGTGTCGATCTTGAGATCGCTTTCTTTGATATCGATCTCAATTGACTCGTCGATCTCGGGGGAAACAAATACGCTGGCAAAGGATGTATGACGGCGCTTGGCCTGATCGAACGGTGAGATGCGCACCAGGCGATGCACGCCGATTTCGCTGGTCAGCAAACCAAAAGCGTACTCACCATTCACCGTGAAAGTCGCCGACTTGATGCCCGCTTCCTCTGCTGCCTGATAGTCATTGAGCACCGTCTCGAAGCCTTCGCGCTCCGCCCAGCGCAGGTACATGCGCATCAGCATCTCGGCCCAATCCTGTGACTCGGTACCTCCAGCGCCCGGATGGATCGTCACGATAGCATTGCGGGCATCGTTCTCGCCGGCAAGCAGCGTTTTAGTCTCGAGCTTCTCGACGACTTCTCGCAGGCTGTCGATCTCGCGACGCAGCTCCTGATCGACACTCTCACCCTCTCGTGCCAGCTCAAAATATGCTTCGATGTCCTGGGTACGGCGGGCAAGGTCACTCTCGCTCGCCAGTGCGGCTTCGATGCGCTTGCGCTCGCGCATGACCTGCTGCGACTGTTCCTGATTCGACCAGAAGTTGGGATCGCTCGCCTTTTTCTCTACTTCGGCGAGCTGCTCTCGTAGGCGCGGAGCGTCAAAGATACTCCCGCAGATCGTGGACCTTGGCGCGTACGGCCGCGTATTCGCGTTCGAGATCCTCAAGCATGAATTTGCGTTCCCCGGTCTGCATAAAGAGAGTTACTGGCGCAGTGGAGCTCGTCCGCTTAGTGCGGCGCTGACCAAAGCCAATATCGAAATTATCGCACAGCCTCCCGCGAACCAATCGCCATGCCGCGTGTAGAACGTGGTTCCCGACTCGAAGCTGTAAGGAGCCTCGAGCACAGTCCGCGTCTTGCGTGGAACGGCGGCGACGACCTGGCCGAAAGGACTTATCGACACAGTGATCCCGGTGTTGGTCGCCCGCAGCAGCCAACGTCCATTCTCGATCGCGCGCATGCGGGCCATGTTCAGATGCTGCCCAGGTGCGCCGGACTCACCGAACCATCCGTCGTTGGAGATGTTCACAAACAGCTCTGCCCCGTTGCGGACAAATCTCAATACTTCATCGGGAAAGATTGATTCGTAGCAGATAAAAGTTCCGACGCCATGCCCATCTACATGAAGAACGTTGCGTTGGTTGCCGCGCGAGAATTCGCCGATATCATGCGTCAGGGACTGGGCAAAGCTAAGCAAATTCCGGAATGGAACAAATTCACCAAAAGGTACCAGGTGAATCTTGTCGTATCGAGGTCCCCAATTCCCATCGGGCAGAACCAACTGCGCCGAGTTAAACACTTCCGCCTTGCCACCAACCCTCGGACCTACTCCCAGACTCCCTGCAATTACGTATGCGTGAGAATCCTGAGCCAGCGCGCTGAGCCAGTGCTGAAACTTCTGATCCGAGGTGTAAAACGGCGCCGGAGACTCCGGCCACACGATCAAGGGGGGATTTGCACTGTGTTGCGCTGCTGCCGATACTCCTTGCCCACTGAGTTGCACGAGTTGGGCGATAGTCAAATCGTAGAAGGTAGGCGACCAGTCGGTTTCGAGAATGGGCAAATTCTCCTGAACCAGCGCCGCAGCGTGGTCGGGATGAGACTCCGGATAAGGAACGAGCGATCCGGACTCTAATGCGATCGCGCCCAGGATGCCGGTAAATGCCACGGCCAATCGCCGATCTCGTGGCAGCAAAAAGCCGAGAGCGAGAACGGAGTTTACGAGTGCAATCGCGAGCGAAAGCCCATACACGCCAGTAAAGGTCGCCAACCTTGTAAGCGGCAGATTATTGACTTGCGCATATCCAAGGAGGTCCCAAGGAAAGCTGGTAATGTGCGCGCGAGCGAATTCAACCGCAACCCAGAAAAAGGGCGCGAGGATAAGAGCGCGAGCGTTAGCGAATAAACGGCTGCGCGTCGCGAGGCCGAGAAGCAAACCGAAGGCAGCGTGATAGAGCGCAAGATACAGACAAAACAGCACGAGGATGTCGGCGGCAATCGGACGAGAGAGATTGCCGTAGCTATGCATCACATGAAAAATCCAATAGCAGGTGCCTGCGTACCAGACAACGCCGCTGAAGTATGCAAGCAGAACGCAGCGCGTGAGAGTGGGAGAGTATCGACGATCGATCAGGGCCACGAACAACGGGGCCAGCGCGATCCAACACGTGAAGTAAACGCCAGGGGACGGGAAACTCAGTATCTGGAGAACAGCGGAGAGCAGTGCAAGCAGCCATCCAGCTCTCGGCGATGGTCGCATGATCGAAAGTCTACAGGATGAGCTTTGCCAAGCCCATGATAGAGTTCACGAAGGCGGGCGCGACGACCGCTTACATGGCGCCTATTCAGCCGCCTTTACTCATTCAAGAATCTGGATCGACTCGGACGCACCGAACCTACTGCCGAGGTGTGAGCCGATTCGATAAAGCCGGACGATCGTGTGCTGCGCGTAATGGCCACAACCAGGAGACCCGCCAGCAATTGCACGGTTGCGACGTCGTAATCACTGAAAGCGCCCCTATGGCTGGAAAACACTTCCAGCACACCGAGGACGCTGTTCAAGTGCGAGACTGGCGCAGCCAGCACTGACTGAGTCCCCAACTCTCGGCAGCGGTTGCGGTCAACGTACGTATCCGACTCGGCAGAATCGCAGCGCCAGCTCACGCCAGTACTCGCGCAGAGGCCTGAGATTCCGTGGCCCAACTTGAGTTCGACTCCCAGGTCAGGGAGCAACTGTTCCAGCTTGAGCTTGGCAAACAAGCTTGCCTTGGCGAGAAAGTGCGAGTGCAGCACCGTCGGCGTTCGTGATCGTGCATGCACGCTCGACTACCCAGCGCATTGCCGGCTGAAGCTGCGGCAGTGAATTTGGCAAGGTTCTGCACGCAATCCCGCTCGCAGAACGATATGCTAGAGGCGCCGACGGGCTCTGCAGGATACTCCCGCGCCATATCACTGCAGAGAATGTTCTCAACGGCACGATCGATAAGGTCGTCCTCAATCAGACGTGCCCGCTCCTGATTGCGCAGCGAGCCGCCAAGCACGCGAGCGAGTGTAAGCAGTGCAGTACTTCCGCAGGCCAGACAATTGGAGCCGCTGTTGTAGCTCATTAGCTCGCATTGCACGCAGAAGACAGTATTACGAAGTTCAAAGAAGGTGACATCCGCAGGCCGAAGATGTGGCATTTCCTAAGGTCGAGCCCCTTAACCCAGACGAAGTAGACGAAACAGATTCGTTGAAGATAAAAGCACACGAGCTTGTGCAGGAGTAGCACCGCTGGTTCATTTTTGAATCGCCGTCGGGCATCGGCATTCGGGCTTGACGCAACTTGTCAGTAAGAAGCACTCTGGCGGGTCACGCAACAAATTTCTCGGCCAGGAACGAAGATCGATGTCTGGCTTTGCAGCACAGCTTCGAAACGAAATAACTGCGCGTGCAGTGGAGTATGCGCAGCAGAACGGCATACCTTTCCGTCGCAGTCATTTCGACTTCGGCAGCATCGTATTCGCTCCGGAGGACGGCGCCTCGCGACACGGGAACTTTCATCCAGCGAGCTATCGCGCCATTCTCAAGCGCCCAATCTGGTGCAAGCGCCTGGGCAAGGTGCTGACTGTTACCGAGAGGCTGAAAAACCCAGACGACGATCGCAGACTCTGCGAACTAGACTCCTGCTGCAGCTCCGACGCGCTGCTGATGAATATCTTCTGCCACCCCAACGTGCGCAGCAGACCGCAAGTCCGCCGAATGCTCGGAGTAGACGAGCGTGCCGTGCCGATCTTCGGCTGGCGTACTCGCGTGCCACTGTTTGATCAGAAGTTCGATCGCACCGAAGTCGACATGAAGTTCGGCAATCTGCTGGTCGAGGTCAAGCTCACTGAGAGCTCGTTCGAGAGCTGCACCTTCGCCCGTATGCACGAGTATGCCGACTTCCGTGAAGTGTTCCGTCTGAGCGAATTGCCACGTTCCAGTCGCCAGTACCGGTGCTACCAACTCCTCCGTAATGTGCTGGCCGCGCAGGCGCACAACGCGGCTTTCTGCCTTTTGACGGATGCCCGCAGAATCGATCTGATCGAGTGCTGGTACAGGGTGCTTGCGGCGATTCGGCCAATAGATCTGCGCGTGCGGTGCAAACTGCTTACCTTCCAGGAGCTATCGCCGGCGCTACCGCGTTCGCTACGCGAATTTCTCGATCAGAAATACGGCATCGTGTCCACCGTTGCTGCTACCAGCACGGCTGTGGGATATTGAGCAACGGAGTCTTTTCGTCGATGCCCAACTCCTCGGTTGCCGTCCGTTTCGAGTACGCCAGCGAGAGAAAGATTCGCGAGCGTAACAAGCTGCACTACCGGTTCGCGCACTGGCCGATCTGGATCGCCGTCTTCTACCTCGCGCCGGGACCATTTACCTTCGACTTATTCGCACATGGGTTGCATCCCTACATGGCTGCGTGGCTGGGAATCGTGATAGTCGGTACTGGAATCGCGGGATTACTTGGCAAGCTGCCGGGCGTCGAGCCGAAGCCGTACATCATTCGCTTCACCGAGGATCGTCCAAATCCCTTGTATCGTCGCATCTGTTACACGCTCGCCTGGAGCGAGCTGGTGACCTACGCAGTACTGAATATTACGGGGCTGATCGGTGCCATCGTAACCGGCCAATGGAAGCTGCAGCAGATTTACTCCTACGGATACTTTCCTATCGCTGCCACGTTCTGGATCCTCGGCGCGTTAGGAAAATTGCCGCGCGTAAGACCTTCCACCACAGGAGAATGTCATGAACGACGCTACTTTTACGGCGCCGTTTGGGCATGTGTCCTCGCACAGCCCATTCTGGGACTGTTGTGGTGGTGGCTTCCACGAGGCCGTAATTTCGACATCCTGCGGCTCGGCGGATTCCTCGGCGTGCTGGCATTCATGGGTGCGCTGGCCGTTCGAGGACATCTCCCGCGCACTCGTCCGATCCTTCCCGGCGAACTCGCCATCTCCGACTGACTCAAGATTGTGTTCTACGTAATCACTTTCGCCATCGCAATTGCATTGCTGGTTGCTGCCGGCGTGCTTTTCCAGGCAATCGGACTCAGGCGTGACGAACGTCGCTTCCCTGCTCCCGGACTCCTCGTCGATGTTGGTGGATACAGATTGCACCTCCATGAACTCGGCTCAGGCTCTCCAACCGTCGTTCTGGAATCGGGAATCTCTGCTTCGTCGCTCAATTGGCGGAGGGTTCAGACAGAAGTCGCAAAGTTTGCTCGTGTGTGCAGCTACGATCGTGCGGGACTCGGTTGGAGCGAGCTCTGCGATCTGGCTTGCACGCCGGCATCACTCGCAAAGCAGCTCCACACGCTGTTGCACAACGCAGGAGTCGCCGGTCCATACATCCTCGTAGGACATTCCTTTGGCGGGCTGATCGTTCAGGCTCTCGCTCGCTTGTACGCCAATGAAATCGTCGGCCTGGTGCTCGTCGATCCACTCGATCCTGCGGAATGGACGCCAATCACAGACGAGCAACGTCGAATTATCCACCACGGAATAGGACTCTCACGACGCGGCGCACTCGCGGCAAGGTTCGGAGTCGTGCGCCTTTGCCTCAATCTTCTGCTCGCCGGCAACCAGTTAGTGCCACGAATGGCGGCAAAACTCTGGAGTGGAGACGCTTCTCAAGTAACCAACCGCATCGCTGGACAAGTGCAGAAGATGCCGCCAGAGACATGGCCGCTGGTAGCAACGCACTGGAAGAATCACAAAAGTTTCGAGGGTATGGCGCGCCACTTTCAGGCGCTGGCGGAGAGTGCCCAGGAACTTTCGCAGGTACGACAACTCAGCGTGCCGGTCACAATGCTGGTAGGCACACAAAACGAACATCCGGCAGATCCCAGGGAATACGCAAAGAAGCTTTCGCCCGAGACTCGTCTCATCTTCGCCGAGAAGAGCGGCCACTGGATTCAACTCGACGAACCCGAACTCGTCGTGAAATCGATCGCAGAGATGCTTGAGACTACACAGCGCCTGGAACGGGTTACCGCTCGCTGATAGCGCTATCCGCCCCGCAGGAGACAGAGGCAACGGGGAGGCGTATACACACCCAAGACGCTAGAAATGCCGGAATTCCTACCTCTGTCCCGAGGGATCTGCGGCGGTTAGCCGAGGCTAGCTGGCGAGAGCGTCCAGCACGTCGCTGGTCGCGGCTGAGGGCAGTGGGCACTCGTACATAGCATGGTGGTCCTTAGCCGCGCGCAGTTCCTGCTCGTCGACTCCCCGAGCGCTCCAGCGGCAATTGGGGCAAAGCACAACGGACTGAGTTGTTTCCATGTTGGCCCTCCAGTCACTAATGTGCGCTTTAGATACCAATTAGTGAAATCGAGATTTCTTATGCTCACAATCGGAAAAAGTTATCGTAAGTAAAGCGTATAACCACGAGGACTGAATTCGCACTTATGGTCGACCCCGTCGTAGAGAAACTGATCCTCGAACTCCTTGAATGGGTGGCCAGGCGGGAGAGGACTTACGAAGACGTAATCGATGCCTGGCGCACCTCATGTCCGAGACTTCCAATTTGGGAGGACGCCAATGAGCGCGGCTTCCTAGTGGTGGAACAGGCCAAGGGACGAAGGATTGTCACCATTACCGCAGCCGGCCTCGGATTCCTGCAGCGGCATAAACCTTCTGAGAAGTCCATACATTGGAACAATAGCTGACCGTAACCGCATCGCGTGTTCGCTAAGTAGGGTGTGAGGTCAGATACTCGATGGGTGCGGCATCCGTTCGATGGAATCCCAAAAGAGGGGCCTCTCCCGGTGGGCGATAAGATGCGTAGGATGAGTCGCCCGTCCTTTGGCCGCAGCTCCTACTCACTGTGATCCCGACGAGCAGCGGTGCCCTTAGGAACAAATGTCCGCCTCAGCCCTGGTTTCCAGAAACGGAAAGGAACCAACTTTATAACCCTTCGATTAACAAAAGTACTATACTGTTATCCCCTTTCGAGAGGCTAAAGCAGTCCCCCACAGCCTCCGGTTGAAGTTCGCCCCCAGGTTCAGTCGGCCCCAAACATCAAGACCGCAAGAGATAGAAAGAATAATGTTTGGCAAGCGCGGGACTGCTGTCCTACACGCGATGATCCTCATCGTGGGGCTAGTCGTGTGGACAGCCGGATGCGGCGGCGGGGGCGGATCTAACAGCTTCTCATCCAGTCCTGCTCCTCAGCCAACGACAAGTAACACATCGACGGGAACGAATGTGTCCGTTCAACCGGCAGATGCAAACGGCGCAACGCCTGCCAAACTGACCTTCAGCAACGTAACCCAAGGGGGAATGACCACCCTCACAATGGCAAGCACCGGCTTGGCGCCTCCGGCCGGATTCCTTGTCGGCAACCCCGCACTGTACTTCGACCTGGCCACGACCGCTGTTTTTTCCGGCACCGTTTCCGTTTGCATGAATTACACGGCGATTACGTTCGTGAATTCGCCGCGACTCTTTCACTACAACGGAAGCGCCTGGGTAGATGTAACGACTTCGGTCGACACGGCAAACCACACGGTCTGCGGAAACGTTACGTCTTTCTCTCCATTCGCAATCTTTCAGTCAGCCACGTCGCCCGCGATCACGAGTGCAGGCAGCGCGGCGTTCACGCTGGGCACTGTCGGTTCGTTCACGGTCACCGCCATCGGCTTCCCCACTCCTGCCCTGACAGAAGGCGGAGCGCTACCGAACGGGGTCACATTCACCGACAACCACGATGGCACCGCGAAGCTGAGCGGCACAGCAACAGCAACCGGGAATTTCCCAATCACGATCACTGCGCATAATGGTGCGACTCCAGATACGACGCAGAATTTCACACTATCAGTCAATCAAGCGCCAACGATTACGAGCGTGAATAGCGCTACCTTCGCCGTCGGCGCGGCGGGTACGTTCACCGTGACGGCAACGGGGTTTCCGGCACCGACTGTCAGCGCGAGCGGTTTGCCGGCGGGCGTGACCTTCAACACCGCGACTGGAGTGTTGAGTGGAATGCCGAGCACGAGCGGCACGTTTCCATTCATCTTCACCGCGCACAACGGTGTAGGCGTCGATGGCATACAGGACTTCACGCTGACGGTAACGGCCGCCACGCAGGCGACGCTGACGATCACAGGACCGTCAGTCGTAATCTATGGCGCGACTGGCACAGCAACGGTTTCTGGCGGGAGCGGAACAGGCGCAGTGAGCTTCAACGCTGGGGCCTCGACTGGATGCTCAGTCACGGGAACAACAGTTTCAGTTACCAACGCAAGCGGCACGTGCACCCTGGTTGCAACCAAAGCAGGCGACGACAGCTACAGCCCAGCGACTTCTGCACTGTCCACCGTAGTGCTGAACAAAGCAACGCCCACGATTAAAATCCTCAACGGCAACACTGACGTTACTGGCCAGACCTCCACGTTCACCTACAACGGAGGCTTGCAAGGTCTGACGGCAACCGTTACTGGCGCAGGCTCCGACAGCCTCTCGATCACCAGCCTTACCTACGACGGATCCTCCATTGCGCCGGCGAACGTGAAGGTCGTCAACAACGCAATAGCCAGCTACAACGTGGTTGCCAGCTACGGCGGCAATAACAACTACAACTCTGCATCTGCCAGTTCCAGCGAGCTCATCAATCGGGCCACCGCGGTGATCAGTGTCACGGGCTACAGGGTGACCTACGATGGCCAGGCACATACGGCAACTGGTACTGCGACGGGCGTGGAAAGCACGCCAGCGAACTTGAGCTCACTGTTCACGTTAAGCGGCACGACTCACACAGAGACCGGCATCTACAACGGCGACGCCTGGACCTTTTCGGGAAATAACAACTACAACCCGGCGAACGGCACGATCAATGATGCCATCTCGATGGCGGGTTCAACGATGACGGTGGACTGCACAGCGGGTGCGCCTTACACCTATACGGGTTCGCCATTGACGCCCTGCACGGCAGTCGCCGCTGGAGCTGGGAATCTAAGCGTGCAATTGACGCCAATCTACTCGAATAACATCAACGCGGGCACGGCCTCGGTGACGGCGGACTACACGGGCGATGCCAATCACAGTGCCAGTACCGGCGGTGGCAGCTTCGTGATCGGGAAGGCGACGCCGACGATCACCTGGGCGAACCCGGCCAGCATCACCTACGGCACCGCGCTCGGCGGGACGCAGTTGAATGCCAGCGCCGCTGGTGTGCTCGGCAGCTTCGCCTACACGCAGCCAGCGGGCACGCTGCTAAACGCCGGCGCGAGCCAGACACTCTCGGCGACATTCACTCCGAACGACACGACCAACTACACGACACAAACTGCGACCGTGACCATTACGGTCAGCAAAGCCAGTTCCACGGTGAATGTCGACTGCACTGCCGGCGCACCCTTCATCTATACGGGTTCGCCATTGACACCCTGCACGGCAGTCGCCACCGGAGCTGGGAATCTAAGCGTGCAATTGACGCCAAGCTACTCGAATAACATCAACGCGGGCACGGCCTCGGTGACGGCGGACTACACGGGCGATACCAATCACAGTGCCAGTACCGGCAGTGGCGGCTTCGTGATCGGGAAGGCGACGCCGACGATCACCTGGGCGAACCCCGCAAACATCACCTACGGCGCGGCGCTCACCTCCGCGCAGTTGAACGCCAGCGCCAGCGTGCCCGGTAACCTCACTTACACGCCGGCAGCAGGTGCCGTGCTGAGCACGGGCAATCAGATGCTAAACGGTGAAGTTCACCCCCACCGACACGTTGAATTACCAGACCGTGACCAGTTCGGTGAACGTCAATGTGATTCCGGCGGTGCTGACGGTGACGGCGCAGAACGCTGCTCGCACTTATGGAGCAGCGAATCCGGCGTTCAACGCAATCATCACCGGCCTCGTCAACGGCGACACGCAGAGCATGGTGAGCGGAAGTCCCAGCCTGAGCACGACAGCTACACCAGCCTCGGGCGTGGGCAGCTATGCGATCACCGCCACTTTGGGATCGCTGGCGGCAGCCAACTATACCTTCACCTTCGTGAACGGCACGCTGACAGTGAACGCCGCTGCGTTGACTGTAACGGCGCAGAACGCCTCGCGTGCTTATGGAGCAGCGAATCCAACGTTTACCGCGAACATCACCGGCCTCGTCAACGGCGATACGCAGAGCGTGGTGAGCGGAAGTCCCAGCCTGAGCACGACGGCGACACCAGCTTCCGGAGTGGGCAGCTATGCGATCACCGCCAGTGCGGGAACGCTGACGGCAACCAATTACACCTTCAGCTTCGTACCCGGCACGCTGACGGTGAACGCGGCTGCGTTGACAGTGACAGCGCAGAACGCTGTGCGGGCGTATGGGGCGGCGAACCCCACGTTCAGCGCGAGTATCACCGGCCTCGTCAACGGCGACATGCAGAGCGTGGTGAGCGGAAGTCCCAGCCTGAGCACGACAGCTACACCAGCCTCGGGCGTGGGCAGCTATGCGATCACCGCCACTTTGGGATCGCTGGCGGCTACCAACTACACCTTCAGCTTCGTACCCGGCACGCTGACAGTGAATGCGGCAACCCTGACGGTGACGGCACAGAATGCCTCCCGCACTTACGGAGCCGCGAATCCTGCGTTCAGCGCCATCATCACCGGTTTCGTCAACGGCGATACCGTGAGCGTAGTGAGTGGCAGTGCCAGCCTGAGCACCACGGCAACACAAGCGTCTGCAGTGGGCGGCTACGCGATCAGTTCCAGTCTGGGAACATTGGCAGCGGCCAACTACATGTTCGGCTTCGTGAACGGCACGTTGACGATCACCCCCGCGACTGCGTCGGTGACTCCGAACGCCGCCAGCAAGACCTACGGAACACTGGATCCCGCACTGAGTGGAACACTCACCGGATTCCTCGCGGCCGACAACGTCACCGCTACCTACACGCGCGCACCAGGTGAGACCGTTGCCGGCGGCCCCTACACCATCAGCGCAACACTGTCGCCAACAGGCGTGCTGGGCAACTACTCCATCACTTCCAACACGGCGATGTTCACCATCAGGCCGGCTCCGTTGATCGTCACCGCAAATCCAGCGCAGATGATTTATGGCTCTCCAGTGCCTGCATTCACAGCTAACTACACCGGCTTCGTCAACGGCGATACCGTGAGCGTAGTGAGTGGCAGTGCCAGCCTGAGCACCACGGCGACACATGCATCCGCCGTGGGCAGCTACGCGATCACAGCTACTGCGGGAACGCTGGCGGCAGCGAACTATACCTTCACCTTCGTGAACGGCATGCTGACAGTCAACGCGGCTGCGTTGACGGTGACGGCGCAAAACGCTGCCCGCACTTATGGAGCTGCGAATCCTGCGTTCAGCGCCATCATCACCGGTTTCGTCAACGGCGATACCGTGAGCGTAGTGACTGGCAGTCCGATCTTGAGCACGACGGCGACGCCAGCTTCCGGTGTAGGCAGCTATGCGATCACCGCCACTACGGGAACACTCGCGGCAGCCAACTATACCTTCACCTTCGCGCCGGGCACGCTGACCGTGAATGCGGCGACCCTGACGGTAACAGCACAGAATGCCTCGCGCACTTACGGAGCCGCGAATCCCGCGTTCAGCGCCATCATCACCGGTTTCGTCAACGGCGATACCGTGAGCGTAGTGACTGGCTCTGCGAACCTGAGTACAGCGGCGACTGCAAACTCGACCGTGGGCCCGTATTTGATAATTGCGAGCCAGGGGACACTCAGTGCAACCAACTACACTTTCACCTTTGTGAATGGCACGTTGACCATCACAGCCGCTACTCCGACTGTGACGTGGAACAACCCGGTGGCGATCACATACGGTACAGCCTTGGGCGGGACGCAGTTGAATGCCAGCGCCGGTGGTGTGCTCGGCAGCTTTGCCTACGCACCTCCAGCGGGCACCGTCTTGAACGCCGGCGTGAACCAGACGCTCTCGGTAACATTTACGCCGACTGACAGCACCGACTACACGACGCAAGCCGCGACCGTCACCATTACGGTGAATCAAGCTCCTTCATCGACGACGTTCACCAGCTCGGTGAATCCATCGACTCTTGGAGCCCCCGTCACCTTTACCGCGACAGTATCCAGCAGCAGCGGCGGCACACCCACCGGCACCGTGATGTTCAACGATGGCAGCACCAGTTTGGGAACAAGCGTACTGGTTTCCGGCCAGGCGACATTCAGTGCTTCCGTGCTTGCGGCGGGAGCGCATTCGATCACGGCGGCCTATGGCGGAGATGGGAACTTCCGGTCGAGCACATCTTCGGCGCTGAGTCAGACGGTGAATCAGGCGGCGGCGATCACGAGTGCGAACAGCGCGACGTTCAGCTTCGGGACATCCGGCTCATTCACTGTGACGGCAACGGGCTTCCCAGTCCCGACTCTGAGCCAGACCGGGGCTTTGCCGGCGGGCATGATGTTCAACAACGCGACTGGAGTGTTAGGCGGCACTCCGACTGCCAGCGGTTCATTCCCGATCACCATCACCGCTCACAACGGCGTAGGCACAGATGCAACCCAGAGCTTCACATTGACCGTGAATCAGGCGGCAGCCATCACTAGCGGCAACAGCGCTACCTTCATCGACGGCATCGCCAGTTCCTTCACAGTAACGGCAACGGGCTTCCCAACTCCGACGCTGAGCGAGAGCGGTGCCTTGCCGGCGGGCGTGATGTTCAACACCGCGACTGGAGTGTTAGGCGGCACTCCGACTGCCAGCGGTTTATTCCCGATCAACATCACCGCTCACAACGGCGTAGGCGTCGATGCGGTCCAGAACTTTACGCTAACCGTATCTCCACCGATCCTGCAGTCGATCACTATCAACGCACTCAGCCCCTCGATCGCGAAGGGGACGAGCGATCAGTTCACGGCTACTGGAACCTTGAGTGACGGCACGACTCAAGACCTGACGAACTCCGCCACCTGGACTTCCACGAATCCTGCGGTCGCAACCATCAGCTCCGCAGGTTCGGCGTTCGGCATCGGCGTCGGCTCTACCAGCATTAGCGCCACCAGCGCCGGAATTATGTCGAACACTCTTCCACTCACGGTAACGGCGGCTACGCTGCGATCCATCACGATCAGCGCAGCCAAGCCTTCCATTGCCAACGGCACGACCGATCAGTTCACCGCAAAGGGCATCTTTACCGATGGCAGCATGCAAGATCTAACTGGTTCTGTGATATGGGCATCTTCGAATCCTGCTGTTGCAACCATTACCGCTGCGGGACTGGCGACCGGAGCCAGCGTTGGTTCCAGCAACATCAGCGCAAGCTTCAACGGAATCACGTCGAATCTGCTCCCACTCACTGTCACTCCGGCCGTACTGCAATCGATCGCTATCCGCGCTCAGAATGGTTCAATCGCGAAAGGTACGAACGACGAATTCACTGCCAGCGGAACCTTCAGCGATAACAGCACGCAGGATCTGACTAACTCTGTCGCCTGGACCTCCTCGAACCTCACCGCGGTCAAAATCGATGCCAGCGGAGTCGCAACCGGAGCTAATATCGGTTCCAGCGACATCAGCGCTTCCCAAAATGGAGTTGCCTCAAACACATTCACCCTTACAGTCACAGCAGCCGTGCTGAACTCCATCATCATCGGCGCCGACAGTACATCGATCGCGAAAGGCACAAGCAATCAGTTCATTGCTCTCGGTACCTTCAGCGATGGCACGGTGCAAGAAGTGACTGATTCCGCCAACTGGGTCTGCTCGGATCCCATGGTGGTGAGCGTCGACCCCACGGGTCTGGCAACAGGAGTGAACGTTGGCTCGTGCAACATTAGTGCCACGCAGAATGAAGTCACTTCCAACAGTTTCGAACTCACCATCACCGCTGCCGTTCTTCAGCTCATCTTTATCGGCGCCGACACCACGTCTACTGCGAAGGGCACCACCGATCAGTTCAGCGCTGTTGGAGTATTCAGCGACGGCACAATTCAGGACCTGACCGAGACAGCGACCTGGACTTCTTCGAATCCCGCGGTCGCAACCATCGCGCCCATGGGTTTGGCGAGTGGAGTAGGCCTTGGTACTAGTAACATTAGCGCGACCCAGAATGGAACTACGTCAGATACCTATGCCCTTACGGTCACTGATGCGGTGCTACGGTCGATTACCATCGCCTCCGATAATGGCACGATCGCGAAGGGTACAACGAATCAGTTCACAGCCACTGGGCACTTCAGCGATGGCACAACCCAGGACCTGACTAACTCCGTGATGTGGACTTCTTCCGGCCCGTCGGTGAACATCAACGCGACTGGTCTTGCTAACGGTCTCAGCCCCGGTTCCAGCAATATCACCGCAACCCAAAACGCAATCGCATCAAACACTCTGGCACTTGCTGTTAGCGATACGGTGGTGCAGTCGATCACGATTACTGCAGCCAGCGGCACCATCGCTAATGGACTGACCGAGCAACTCAACGCCACTGCCACCCTCAGCGATGGCACTATGCAAAACGTCACTCACTCTGCGACTTGGGCGTCATCGAGTCCCGCAGTGGCTACCATCAGCGCTGTAGGAGGAGTGGCCACCGGACTCACGCTCGGCTCTACGAACATCAGCGCTACCGAGAACGGAGTCACGTCGGATCCCTTCGTACTCACAGTGACCACTGCTGTGCTGCAGTCCATCGCCGTCACTCCTGCCACGCCATCGATTGTGAAGGGATCTGCGCAGCAGTTCACCGCCACCGGGACTTATAGCGACGGTAGCACTCAGGATGTCTCGCTTTTGGTAACGTGGACTTCTTCGGACACGAACATTGCCACGATCAGTTCAGCAGGATTTGCGACCGGAGTCGCCGCAGGCTCCGTCATTATTACGGCTGCTCAAAACGGCGTGTCTGGCTTGACGCCTCTAATCGTGGACAACCCGCCGCCGTCGATCACCTCGCTGTTGCCGAACATTCTCCCAATTACAGGCACAGCTCAAACACTGACGATCAACGGCTCCAACTTCGATAACAACTCGACGGTTACTTACAACGGAGCCCCCCACTTCGTTACCCTTTTCAGCGCAAGTCAATTAACCATTCAGTTAAGCGCTGCCGACTTGGCGATGGCTGGTGTTTTCCCTGTGGTAGTCACCAATCCTCAGCCCGGAGGCGGTTCGAGTGCGGCGAGTTTCTCGGTTGCTGGGCTGGTTGTCACTCCAGCCGCTCTGGACTTCGGTTCAGTCCCGGATGGCATTGCCAGCATGTTTCAGATTGGGACTCTGACAGCGGTAGGAACCGCCGTCACGGTAAATTCCCCCACCGTGAGCAACAACGCGTTCTCCGTCACTGGGCCCGGTGCCCCGCTGCAATTCCCGCTTCAGCTTGCGGCCGGAGACACCTTCCCATTCATCGTCACTTTCAATCCGCTTTTGGACTCTCCCGGACTCGCCTCAGGAACTGTGACATTTGGCGGCAGTACCAACGCGGCTGCGCAGACCGTTTCCGGGACTGGTACAGCAATCGTTCAACTGACCTGGCAACCTAGTCCTACTCCCGATGCGCATTACAACGTGTACCGTTGCGGCGACGTCTCGCCCCTTGTAGCGGATGCTAGGTGCTCTTCCTCGCAAAACGGCTTCGACTATACCTACATCGCAAGCGTGGGCGATGGAATCCTAACCTACACAGATTTGTCAGCATCTTCCGGCAAGTACTACTACATCGTGACTGCGGTCGATACCGGCGGAAATGAAAGCGACAAATCGGCTATTTCCGATCCGGCTATAGTTCCATAGCTCCTCGTTTTCCGCCTTGCTGTCGGAGTTCCAGGGCGGGCGGAGCACCCTCTCACATTCCATCCATCACAATGGTTACGAATCTTCGAATAGCTCAACGCTGCTCTGTTTCTGCGTACTTCTGCCAACGCCTCCAGAGAATGCGCAGCGCAGCCATGATCGGAATGGATAGATATACGCCGATGACTCCGGCGATCTCTCCGCCTGCGAGAATGGCGAACAAGGCGGCTAGGGGATGCAGTTCGAGCGTGCCGCTCATGATGCGAGGGGAGTTTACATAGTCCTGCACCAACCGCCAGAGAGCCAGAAACAAGACAAGAAGAAGCAAATGGTGGTAACCGGTCAGGAAGGCGACGCCAAAAATTACCAGTGCTGCGACCAGGGGACCCGCAACGGGAATAAATTCCATAGCCCCGCCCAGCAGGCCCAGGATGATCGCGTAAGGTACGCGCAACAGAAGCAGCACAACGGTATAAGCCACGAGCGATAATCCGGCCAAGATGAGCTGGGCGCGAATGTATCCGGCGAGGATCACGTTGAGATCCTCAATGATGCTGCTCACCAGTTGACGCTGCCGGCTTCTTTCCGCGATTTCGATCAGCGAGTTGGCAAATTCGCGTCCGTCGCGCAGGAAGAAGATGGCGAGGATAGGGATCACGATGAGCCAGACGACATTCGCCAGCAGCATGGTCGCGCGACTGGCAAAGTCCCTTGCCCACTCATCGATCACTCCACGGTGCGCTGCGAAGAACTGTTGTAGACGGGCCTGCGTCTCTAAGCTCCACCCATGCTTTCCGGCGAAACGCGTAATTATGTCGCTCGCCGACATCTGATCCAGCAGGCTGGGCAGAGCGTTCGCAAGCTTTCGACCTTCATCCACCACCCGCGGACCGATGCTCAGAAGCACTCCTGTGATGATCAGCAGTAGCAAGACGTAAACCTGGAGAATGGCGAGGGAGCGCGAGCCCCGGGAGAACTTCGACTTCCGCTGAACCAGCGACACGAGAGGCTCGAGCAGGTAGGCAAAGAGAATCGCGAACAGGATGACGACGAGAATGCGTCTGGCGCCGTAAATGAATCCTGCGATCAGGCAGAACAGCACAATTGTGCTGAGTACACTCGCGGTGCGCTTGTCGAAGAAGCTCATCTGTTTACGATGCCAGTGATCGTACTCACTTCTTAGAAACCCCTCAACAAGCGCCGAGACCTACGACTGTTTACGCCACACCTTGAAGTGCATTTTGCCGTGACTACTCGTCGTAAGTTCGCCTACGAGTTTTTGGATTCTAAATTTCCAGCGGACTATTCAGTCACAATTCTGTCTGCCCACTCCACCAGCGAGACGAATATCGCGGGAGAGCCGAATTTTGCTCCCCACTGATTCAGGTCGGCTTCCGTTACCCCACGGGCACGGGAACATGCCCCTCAGGAAAACACGGGAATGCGCTTGGCTACGAGCTTTTCGAAGGTCTCACTCAAGGGTGGCCAGCCAACGGGCTTGATGGCATCTACCGTGGCCTTGCGCATAAGGTAAGTGGCTTCGCCGGTGAGGAAGATCTGCACGTCGTGGCCTGCCTCGGCCAGGGCGAGTCCGTGGATAAAGGCAAACGAAGCTCGCGTAGGATCGTCGGATCCCCAAGCGCTCTTCATCATGATCTTCAGGCGCTTCTTGGTTTCAGATTGGGTCGCGTCCGCCAGGGCGGCTGCAGGCCATCCTAAGAATGGCAATGCGGATAACCATGAGAGAAACGAACGCCGCTCGGTCTTCATTTGTCCTCCTGAATTAAAGAGGCATGGTACACGAAAGGAAAGAGGTGGAAAGTAAGTACGCGAGGCGGTGCCAGTAGCAATGCTGCATTGCGGGTCAGCTCTACGAGTGGGCGAACGAACATGATCGCATCACAAACGTGTGACCGACAAGACTGGGCACTCGCCGTTTGGAAAGTCTAAGAGCCCAAGCCAAGTGCAAGGTCGGCCACTCGCCAATCGCGGTGCCGAGACAGATGTTCTCATCGACGGCTGCTTGCCGTAGCGACCGTCGATTCGAGATCTCTCCGCAATACACCGGCGATGTGGTTGTCGGCATTGAAGGTGACGATCGCGATTCGATAAGTCTTCCAGAGGGCGAGTTCCTCGGACTTCATTCCGAAATAGTGAGCATGCTCGCTGGTCGGCAAAGGAATTGGTTGCGGAGCTTCGCGCTTCTGGCGAAGGCGTCTGGTTCCTCTAAACGCCCAAAATGCCAGCCATGCGGCCAGGCAGATCGCAGCCAACAGGAATTCGCTTAGAGGATTCCAGATGTCGACCACATGCACTGGTTTTACATGTGTGAGCGAGAAGACAGGAGGGCTGAAGTAGTCATAGAACAGATAGAGCCCGTATCGCATAGATTGGGCGATGGCAATCCATGCAACAACCGTCAACAAAATGTCCCGGAAAACAAGCCAGGCCGGCAGTCGTTTGGCCTGTATCAACGGTGGTGCTGGTGGCACGTGCACATTAGCGTTCATGCCACCCCTCGGTCGGGACTGGTCCACGTGCCCCGCGGCCTGTACATCCGCACGATCGCTCTGGGCACTGCGGCGACCGCCGTCATCGCTTGAAGCATCCAGAAAAACACCGGATACCAGGACAGCCAAAAGATGGTGCGGAGAAGCCCCGTTTCGAATCGCCGCTCTAATGACAGGCCCACCGTGGCTTGCAACAAGTAGGTTGCGGTTAATATTGCCCCCCACCAGGCGGGAAGGAGGCTCACTTTAGGGAGTCCGGTGTTCAACGGCAATCCCACTCGTTCCAGTAGCCACAAGCTCATGGCGCCCAAAATCGTGAAAGACCAGAGGATGCTCGTAATATAGTTTCCCCAAACGATCCAGCTCTTCCAGTGGCGCAGCCGCCAAATCCGCAGCGTAGACATAAGCACAGTTTGGGTGCCACCTTCGGACCAGCGCAGTCGCTGTCTCCACAGACCCCGGAGAGTTTCGGGCATCAGAATCCAACAGATCGCGTTGGCCTGGTAGGTAACGCGCCACCCGGAAAGTTGAATCCGCCAACTCAGTTCCACATCGTCAGTGACGGTCTTGGGGGACCACCAGCCAGCCTCCTGCAGCGAGCGCTTCCGAAACGCGCAAATCACTCCCGAAACGGTAAACACCCATCCGAACAAACTCTGCGTACGCTTAATCAGGCCAACGATCGTGCCATACTCGCCGACTTGCAACCGGGCCAGCACTGTGGATCGATTCCGTATGCGCGGATTTCCCGTGATTCCCCCAATGGAACCATCCAGGAGAAACCGTCGAACGATCCACGTCAGCGCATTGACGTCCAGCAGCGCGTCGCCATCAATACAGACGAGAATCTCGGCATTTGCCAGCATCGCTCCGCAGTTGAGCGCTACGGCTTTGCCCTGATTGCGAGCCAGATGTACCACGCGCAGGCGTTCAATACGCCGCGACAGATCGTTCAGAATTTCGGCAGTGTTGTCGGTCGATCCATCGTTGATCGCGATCACTTCGTAATCGGGGTAATCGAGCGCCGCGAGAGCGGTAAAGACTTCGGTAGCGTTAGCTGCTTCGTTATGGCAAGGGACGAGAACTGATACTGCCGGATAAGAATCCAGTTGCGGCGGTTCCCAAGGTGGAGGCTGATGCCGTTCTCGCAGCCAGCGATAGAGTATTCCGCCGGCCATCCAGTACCAGGACATAATGAATGGATAGCCGAAGCAGAAAGATTGAGTCCCGCGAACTACCGTTTCCGAAAACATAAAGTTCAGAACTTCACAGGGAACGAGCTGGCTGAAACCGAGCCGGCTACCAGCGCCGCCTGAGGCTTGTCACCGATCATGTCGTCGGCCCAGCCGATCACGCTGATTCCATTTCTTTGAAACATGCGAGCAATAGCGATCAAATCGGAGGAACTCGGAGGCTTCGAGCCTTCGATCCAAACTCCGAGGCGTCGCGGAAAAAGCTCCGGCGATCCAGCGAGCTTCTTCAGCCGCTCAAGCAAACGAGCAGCCTCCTTCGGATTGTTGGGAGTTGCGATCAACGTCATATCCGCGATCGAGCTAGGCCCGGCCAGCGTTTGGTCGGTGCTGAACAGGGCCAGACTCAATTGCGGGCGGGCAGCTTCGACAATTCGGAAGCAACGAAGGGCCAGCGCGTCGGACGGGTTCAGTGCGCTGTATTCCACCGCCTTACGCCACTTTTCCACCGCCCATGGTGTTTCGTCTTCCAGGCCGCTTTCCGTCTTCATTGCCGCCAATTGCGGCACTTCGGTGAGCACGAAACCATCGATTGGAGCCGCCACGCCAAAATCGCGGCAAAGAGCGAGAACGCGCTCGGGATCTTTCAAAGTATTGAGCGCAGCCTTTACGGGGAGTCTTCCGAACACACGCACGCCTGCGCGCACGTGCATCTGCCAGGCAGCGCGTGAGAACACGTCGGCTTGCACGGGCAAAGAGCTGTTGGGAAACCACGTGGCGCTGAGCGTGCCATCGGGGCCCGTCAGGGCAGCGTCGATTACTATCGAAGTGGCGCCCAGCTTACGGACCCGTTCTATCGCACGACCCAGACGAGCCTCAGTCTCGTGGGCATCGGCAGTCCAGAGAGTGGATGGGTCTAGCCGGACGAGACGCTGCACCGATGGCGGCTTGGTGAGCGCACGCAGATCGCTCACGATCTTTTTGTAGTCGGAATCTGCGGACAAAAGGTATCGGGCAAGCGCCATGGGCTTGGAAGCATCGGCCGGCTCAGAATCCAGAGTCAGGGCAAGCGTGAAGCCTGCATCGCGCGCTACGTCATCAGCCGCGGCCGTATATCGGCCATAAGGCCAAGCCAGCGCCCGCGGCGCTTTGCCCAATTCGCGTTTCATCAAAGCCACGGATTTATCGAGATCTTCCCGGATTCGGATCCGGTATTGGTGTTCGTCTTCGTATCCCGAAATGGGATCATACTTGCGGAAGCCAGCCGCCGGGAGCAGACTTCCCTGCGGGTTTCCCAGCATTCCGTGGTGTAAGTCATAGGTGTGCGAAGCAAACTCAACAAGCCCGCTGCGCTCCATCTCGCGCGCCTCCGCCCAGGAGATATAGCGCTTGCGCGACACATCGGTCTCGATCCAACTGCCCACGAGAGCTGCGACCGCCGGCATCCGATAAGCGAGGAGAAGTGGGAAGACCCGCGTGTGGAGACTGCGGTAACCGTCGTCAATCGTTATCAGAACGGCGCGGTCCGGCAAGGGATGGCCCAGCCTGGACGCCTGGTACACATCGTCGAGGGAGATCGCTGTCCATCCGTCCCCTCGCAGGAACTCGAACAGAGCCACCAAGCGGTCGGTCGTGATCGCATCCGCGCTCAGTTCTTCTCGAGTGTCCACAACGTCATGAAGCGTGATAGACACGAATCGTAACCCTTGCTTGTCGGAGAAAGAGGTCGAAGTGCACAGCACAAGCAAAACGGCCAGCGAAGCTACGCGTTTCATAAAAACCGCTTGTCTAAACTTGCAACGATTCCGAGGTCGCGGACGGGTTGCCCATCGTAGACGCGGCGAGCAAGGTCCACACCATAGCGGATCTCCAGGCCCGGCTGGAGTTCGAAACTCTGTCGATAGCTTATTTGCCCAATCCAATCGGGCCGGTAAAGCGCTTCCCAATATGGTCCCATGCCCGCTGTGAGGTTCTGCCGAAAGCTGCGTTCATAGCGGCGCCAGAGAATGTGGTCGAGTTCCACAGCAATGTTTGCTGAGGTATCGTGCTGCGGGTTGAAGTATGGCGCGTCGAGCCGCGTGTTGTGTGAGGCGTAAAACTCGGGGCGAATGTTTAACTTGAAATGCGGCCGGTCTCTGAGACGACGGAACAGCGACACGCCACCTTCGAAGCGCTGGTTGCCGTCCGAGAACGAGAGGGCCCCCATCCGTGCCGAAATGGAAAAGGATTCATTTTTGGCGTAAGCGGTTCTAAAGCTTCCTCCGTTCGCCGTAATGCCGTGGAGCACCGCGCGCAGCGGTGTTTCGGCGGAAAACAGCTCCCCGCTCGCGGAGAAGCTCCACTGATCTGTCGCCTCCCAACTGCCCGCGAGGGTTGCGCCGCCGCGCGAGAGTTGTCCGGCATTGTTCCAGGCGATTGCTTCGAGCGTGAAGTCTGGCCATCGCGCTTGAGCCCCTGCTCCATAGCGAACGCGATGGACAGACCCTTCCGGCGGCTTCGCGAAGGAATAGTCGAATTCGGTGAAGGGACGCCATCTCTCGCCGAACGCGGGGAGGTAAAGGCGGGCGGTAGTGTCGATTTCAGATCCTGGACGATTGGTGGCGTTTCCACTCTCGTGACGTAATACCGTATTGACCTGCAACTCCACGGCTTGCTCGGCCGCGACATCTCGCATTGACCGTTGTACTGCGACATCACCTGGGTAGAGGAGGTTCAATTGTTCTATGCGCTCCTGTGCCTCGCGAAATCGTTTTCGCCGCAGGCAGGAGTCCGCCAACGCGATCTGGATGCCTCTGTCCTCTCGCGCCACTTCTGTTGCGATTTCGATTTCTTCGTCAGCGCGGCGCGGCCAACCCCTGTTTGCAGCAACCCCTCCCAGCGCTGCGCGCAAGTAACCTAGCGCCGGGGCCCCATTGGCCAACGGCTTAAGGCGCTTCCATCCCTGAGACTCAATGCTTGCGTAATGACGTGCCTGGCCTGCCAAAACCTGCGCATCCAGCCAGTCAGGATTCTCGACCGGACCCGGCATAAGAGGTGGGCGAATCGCAGGTGCCTCCTTTCCGGCCATGGCGTCGACTGTGGCAAACGCCGCATTGAAGTCTTCCGTTTCCACTTGTGCATAAAACAAACCTTGCCTTGCATCTTTGTTCCGCGGGTCGGCGGCAAGAACTTCTTCGTAAGCCTTCAATGCTTGTTCTGGATGCCGAAGGGCCAGCAGAGAATCGGCCTCGGCTTCCCGCACGTAAGGAGGCAAAACGTCGCCTTCCTCGCGCAACCCTGCAGCCGCCCGCACGGCATCATTCCAGCGCTCACGGTTTCGGAGCGCGAGCACCCGGTCTCGCTTCAGGCGCAGTAGCAGTCCTCGATCGAGGGGTTGCGCAGCCGAAGCTTCCCGAATCAGGACTTCCAGCCTGGCAAGCGCCGCATCGGTTCGTTCAAAACGCTTCGCCGGCTCAGGCGACACAAACTCCGTGCCCCAACGCACCAGCGCCGCCGCTTTTCCCGCTTCGATTCCTAAATCGGGAGTTGAGACTAGTGAAGCCGCTCCGTAAGGTGCATTCAAGCGCATGAGAATGCCGCTCATGACGGAGGCTAGGCCGCTGTCGTCAGGTGCGAGCTCACGCGCAGTTGCGTACGCTCGGAGGGCTCCAAAGCTATCGCCTGCAGCCATCGCGATGTCACCACTCAGGAGGGTATTCAGAAGGAACCATGCCTTTCCCTTGGGAAAGCGCCGAAGCCCTTCTTCGGCAAGTTCTTGCGCGAGCCCGAACCTCTGCTGGTCTCGATAGGCACGAACCATTGCAAACAGGACATGCTCCGGCGGTTCGTGAACGGCCGCCCGCTCGAATACATTGGTGGCATCACGTGGTCGCTTCGCCCATGTCAAGATGGTCGCCAAATCAAGAGCAGCCGCAGTGTCCCTGGAGTCTTTCGCGATCATGCTTTCCAGCACACGAATTGCTTCTTCAGTATGGCCCTCCCTTGCTGCGCGTACAGCGTCTTCCCGGCTCTGTCCACGCGCATTCCCCAATGCCAAAAACAGGATCGTCAGCAGACTCAGCGCGTCACGGCCAATGCACAAGCGAATGGCTCTTGCTTTGTCTATCGGCACTCGTTTGGCTTGCAATAAGTTGGAACACACGCGGATTGCATGACTTCAATCTCTGAAGGTAGCAACGGCGTGTCTCGCAGGGTACTGACAGATTTGATAGCTAGTCGCGTTGAGGCCGCAAGGAACGGTTCTGCCTGGCGAAGCGGAGTCTTGATCTTCGGGCTACCGACGAGTCTGCTTGCGCAGTCTCCTCCTCACTGCTTGTTCAGATCGTCGTCCTTGTAGTACTTCGTACCCTGCAAGGTCGCCTGTAGGGCAAGACCGTTCTTCGTGATTTGATAAACGCTAGTCGGCGCTCTTGCTGGTGGCTCGCCGGGGCTTCGGCTTGGGCTTCGGATTGCTTTTGCCCTTGAGGTTGAGCGCCACTGCAGCGCGGATGAGATCCTTCAAGGCCCCCTCATCGACCTTGTCGCCTTCGTGGATATCGATAGCGCGCCTGACATTCCCATCGAGGCTGGAGTTGAATAGACCTGAAGGGTCCTTCAACGCAGCTCCCTTGGCAAATGTCATCTTAACGACGTTCTTGTGCGTCTCTCCCGTGCAGACGATGCCGCCGTGGGAAAAGACCGGTGTTCCGGGGTTCGTTGGTTTCACCCACTTCCACTCTTCGACGATCTCAGGGTCTGCCTGGTGGATGATTCCGCGGACTTTCGCGAGCGTCTTCCCGCGCCAGTCCCCAAGTTCCTTAATCTTCTGGTCGATGAATGCAGAGGCAGATTCCATTGGGACGCTCCTTTTCTTCTTCATGTACAGCTCCAACTCTCGCACGTATTTTAGCTGCGCTCATCGTCGCGTTCGCCGGACTTCCCGGCGCGACAGCGTATGCATATCACGGCGCCGATTTTTTCCAAATCAATCGTCGAACCACTTGGCCTTTCTACATCCAAAGCCCCGTAAGGGCCATTATAGGAACGAAGACATAACGAGTCGGAGGAGCGTACTGTGGAATTTTGTCGAACGGACTATAGATATAGCCGATGATCGGAATGCTAAAGATGAGGTGAATCCAGCGAAAAATCGTACGTTGGTTCATGATTCCCTCCATTCACGAGTTTTGAGACGTCTTCGGCCAGTTGGGCATTGGGATGCCGAATTGCTGGGCGTACTCCTTGTGCAGCCGCTGCCAACCATCGAACTTCATGGCTTCGCCGCCAGCGATGCGGCCGATGGGAGTTCCGCTTAGAAGGTGATCCAGAACGTCGAAGCAAATGTGCCACCCGGCAGCACCCATTGCGATGAAGCGGCGATCGAGACTGTGCCACATCGTCAGGCGCGTGCCGCCGGCAAAGGGTTCGAGTTCCCAACGAGTATTGGCGTCACCCCAGTTGTACTCCAGCACCTTGGGAGCGTCGGCTCGCGTGATTTTTATCTCGGTCTGCGCACTGGTAGCTCCCAACCAACTGAACTTCACTGTGGTTCCAGCCGTACCCAGGTTTCGATCCGCTTCAAAGGGTGCCCACTCGCGCAGATGCGCCGGCTCGGTAAGCGCGCGCCAGACTTTTTCCGGCTTGTGGAGCAGTTCTCTGGTGAGAATGAGCGTCCACAGCTCTCCGTCTTTCTTTACCACCTGCGCCCCGCTGGCCGGCCCCGGTGTGTACTGCGCGCGATCGCTCATCTTTTTCTCCTAGTCGTCTTTGTTTCCGTTTTTATTTGGGTTGATGGGCTCTACCCGGTCGAGGTAGCGTTCGAGAGCATTTATGAGAGCAGACCAGAACTGACGGAACTGAGCCAGCCAGGGATCCCGTTCCTGAGGTCTTTCACTGTAGTGCTCGCGATCGCTCACCTTCTTCTCCTTAACGCGAATAGCGTGCCAACTGGGTGAGCTGAATGAGGTTGCCGCAGGTATCTTTCAGCATCGCAATCGTCGAGCCGGTCACGTCGGTGGGCGGCATCGTGAACTCGGCGCCGCGGGCCTTGATCCGCTCATAGTCGCCCCTGACGTCGTCGGTGAAAAACATGGCCGCGGGCTGGCTCTGTTGAAAGATCGCCTGCTGATACGCTTTGGCCGCGGGGTTGTTGTTTAACGCCAACTGCAGCTCAGTGCCGTCCGGCTCCTCCGGCGAGGCCACGGCCAGCCAGCGATATGGGCCCTGACTGCAATCGGTCTTCTTGGCAAAACCCAGTACCTCCGTATAGAAGCGCAGGGCTTTGTCCTGATCATTCACATATACGCTGGTCACTTTGATTTTCATTTCGTTTCTCCTTGCTCACATCCGCAGTTTAGACCGCGTCTTCCTTTTCTTTGGTGTTGATTGATCTTTATCCATGCGATCGAGGTGGCGTTCGAGCGCATCCACGCGAGCGGACCAGAAACGGCGGAACTGAGCCAGCCAGTCATCGACTTCCTGAAATGGTTCAGGCTTCAGTCGGTAGAGACGGCGCTGTGCGTCCACCGTAGACTCCACGAAACCGGCCTCGCGCAGCACGCGCAGGTGTTTTGACACGGTCGGCTGCGGCATACGGAGTTGACGCTCGATCTCTCCCACCGACTGTTGTGACGAGACCAGCAGGCTCAATATCGCGCGGCGGTTCGGCTCCGCAATGATTTCGAACACAGATCCCACGGCTCTGTATATACTCCACAGAGAATATACGTGTCAAGGTATATAAAGAGAAGATTTTTTTAAAGAGTGCGTGATTCGGAATCGTCCGCGTCAATTAGAAGAGTTGCTCAAGACGAAGGCACCCTGCCGAGTCACTCTGGACTCCGGTTTACGCACCTAGACCAACCGGAATGAAGGGTGCGCCAGCGTCCGCGATCACGCGTTCCGCAGTGCCACCATCGGCTCTACGCCGGCAGCGCGCCGGGCCGGGATCGCCGACGCCAGCACCGCGGCCAAGCCGAGCGCTAGTACAGCCAGTGCGAGCATAATCGGGTCCCATGGCTTAACGCCGAACAACTGAGTCGTCATCAACCTGCCGGCCCCAATCGCTGCAGGAATGCCGATTGCCAGCCCGATGCCTATCTGGAGGAAGGCGCCGCTCAGCACCATTTTTGTGACCTGCGCGCGATCTGCCCCCAGCGCCATGCGAAGGCCAATCTCGCTCGTCCGCTGCTCCACCATGTAGGACAGAACTCCATACAGCCCGACCGAAGCAAGGATCAGCCCAAGCGCGCCGAAGAGCGAGGTGAGCGTCGCGATCATCGTTTCCTGCTGGAAATCATTGCTCAGGACTTTGGTGTATGGATCGACGCTGTAGAGAACAAGATTCGGATCGACGCTCGCCAGAGCCTTGCGCACGCGGTCTTCCATGCCCGGCGGATTTCCCGGCGCCCAGATCACAAGGTTCTCCAAGTAGTGCGACGACGTTTCCCCACCCGCGAAGGCTGGATCGTCATACTTCACAATCTGCGCTTCCGCCCCCCAGAACATCGGGCGCGCCGGCTCTTTCATCCCCCAAGTCATGTAGCGGATGTCTCTCGCGACACCGACAATTTCGTAAGTTGCGGAATACTTGATCCTACCGACCCCGAAATGCTGTCCGATCGGGTTCTGGTCTTTGAAGAACTTCTTCGCAAACGCTTCGGTGATCACGGCTACATTCCGCGTCGCCGCTGTGTCGTCGTCGGTAATCGGCCGACCAAGCAAGATCTTGGCGCCGATAGTCTCGAAGAAGTCCGGCGTTATTGTGGCCCACCCTGATCCTGTATCTTCCTTAGCTGGAGGTTCAGGCCGGCCCTCCACGCGAATGCCGGTGTTCCAGCTGTCACCCGACATTGGGGCGTAAAGCGCAGCCGTCACCATCCGCACGCCGGGAATCTCGCGCAGGCGATCGTTGATCTGCCGAAACAGCGGATCCAACTGTTCCAGCTTGTAGTTGCCCAAATGAGGGTTGATCGAAGCAAGGTACCGGCCCTGCGTCTCGAATCCAAAATCCTGATGCTGCAAGTTCCGCAGACTCTGTCCGAGCAGAGCCGCAGCCGAGAGCAGCACCACGGAGACCGCTCCCTGCGCGATTACCAGGGACCTCTGCGCCCACGATCGACCGCCTCCTACCGAGCGGTTTGCCCCACGAAGCGCCTCCACCGGATCAGCATTCGAAGTCACCCATGCCGGCGCAATTCCGAAAATGATTCCCGTCAGAACGGATATAGCCAGTGTGAACAGCAGCACAGGCAATGATGGAGTTGCGCTGATCGGTACATAGTTATTAGGTCCGCCGTTCTCGAAAGCCAGACGCAGAATCAACCTTGTTCCGGCGTACGCTACAGCGATGCCCAGGGCCCCACCCATAGCTGCGAGCGTGACGCACTCGACGAACGACCTGCGAACGATTCGCGCTCGCGACGCGCCCAGCGCTACTCGGATCGAGGTTTGCGCGCGATCTTTCAACCCACGCGCCAGCATCAGATTCGCCAAATTTCCGCACGCGACTAGCAGCACGCATCCCGCAGCAATCAGGAGCAGCTTCAGTCCATCCTGGTACTCGCTCCGAAGGGCTGTCACTCCACCGCCGCCGGGAACCAGATGCAGCGTTTGCTGCTGCCAGAGTTGCTTCTCGCCTGGCTCCATATCGGGAACGTGGCCGGCCAGCCAGTTATGGAATTCCACCCGCAGCTTCGCTTCGAGCGACTTGGGATCCACTCCTGGACGCATTCTTCCGAGCAGGTCCAGGAAGTTGGCCTGTGGCCGCTTCAGCCGCGCCGTCGATCCCTCGATCAATAACTCGGTTGTCACTGGCAGCCAGAAATCCGGCATGCCCCACCCCGCCAGCTTGGCTCCGAAAAATCCGGGCGGAGCCACGCCAATCACGTTGAAAGGATGCCCATTGATCTGGTAGCCGGCCCCGACCACGGAGGGATCTGATCCATACTTGTCGTGCCATATGCGGTAGCTCATCACCGCCACTGGCGGCGCACCCTCCTTATCATCCTCGTCCGTCATCAGGCGGCCGATCCACGGCTGCACGCCGAGGGTCCGGAAGAAATTCCCAGACACATACTCCCCATTGCGCGTGTCTACCGGCGCCTGCGATCCGACTCTGCGGACGCCAAGAGGAGCATTGCCGGCCTGCAGCGCTGCCAGATCGACGAACTCTGGTGTATGCGCGCGAAAATGCTGGTAAGCCTCCCACGAGAACAACGCAAAGTCGCCGTCGTCACCCTGGGTGTAGCCTCCCCAGTTGCAGCAGCGATCTTTATCGCCGATCCGCCACAGCTCACCCGGCTTCGCGACCGGCAGCGACTTCAACATCACCTGGTGCACCAGCGTGAAGATCGCCGTCGTCGCTCCGATCCCTAGTGACAGTGTGATCAGAGCTGTCGTGGTAAATCCAGGGGCCTTCCGCAGCTGTCGCATCGCGTCCCGCAAATCCGCCAGCATTCATCCTCCTCGAATGAAATTTTGACGCAGCTCGCGCAAGTTGGTTATGGAAAAGTTTTCGAGGTGTTCTGGATGCCGGCCCCTTTCATCGTCGAGGAGTGCGGCAGTCACCTAAGGCGCTGAAGCCGAAACAGCAGATTGATGTATCTGGTATTCATGTGGCGGCTCGACGCCGAGCAGGTAGCGCACGAAGTAATCCCAGCGCCGACGCATCATGTAGTTGCTCGCATTGCCATAGCCGTGACGCTTGTTAGGAAGCATAAGGAGATCAAAGTCCTTGTTGGCTTTGATCAACTCGTCCACTACGAGCAGCGTGTTGTACGGCGGCACATTGTCATCCATGGTGCCATGTGCCAGCAGCAGATGTCCCTTCAGGTTTTTCGCCAGCGGCTGATTCGCCTGGCGGGAATAGTTTGACGTTCCATCCGGATTCTTTGTCAGGAGACCCATCCACTTCTCCGCCCAATCGTCTTCATATTCGCGGTTGTCGTGATTTCCCGATTCGGAAATACCTACCTTGAAGAAGTCGGGATAGCGGAACATGGCGTCGGCGGCGGCGTATCCGCCTCCTGAATGGCCATAAATGCCTGCGCGGTCGAGATCGATCCACGGATATCGTTCGCCAGCTGCTTCATTCCCGCAACTTGATCGGGCAGCGTGTTGTCGCCCAGATCCTTAGCGTAGAAGTCGTGGAAACTCTTCGAACGCAGCGGATTCCCCATACCGTCAAGCTCGATCACCACGAATCCGAGCTCGGCCAGCGCCTGCGCATCGCCTCGAGCGGCAGAAAACGAACGGCTGCCCACGCTGCCTCCCTGCGGACCCGGATAAATATGGTTCACGATTGGATATTTTCGGCTTGCATCAAAATTCGTCGGCTTGAACATAAGCCCGTACAGATCGGTCTTTCCATCGCGGGCTTTCACCGTAAATGGAATCGGAGGCTTCCATCCTGCGGCTACGAGCTTCGCAACGTCGGCTTTCCCTAAAGTAGCGATCACCTTGGCATTACGGTCCCGCAAAACGCTGATGGGAGGCACATCAGGCTGGGAATAGCTATCGACAAAAAACTTTCCGGAAGGGGAAAACGATACTTCGTGATTTCCCGGTTCAGGCGTGAGCAGCGAGATTTTCTTTCCGTCGAATCCCGCGCGGTAGAGATATGCAAAATACGGATCGCTTCCCTTTTCGCGTCCCACGGCCAGGAAGTAGATCTCCCGGTTCTTTTCATCAACCTGGAGCAACTGCGTCACCGCCCATTCGCCGCTGGTGATCGCGTTCCTTAGGTTCCCTGTCCCGAGGTCGTATAGATAAAGATGCCCCCAGTTGTCGCGCTCCGAGTACCAGATCACCTCGTTGGAAGATGGAAGATAGCGCCAGCTCACCTTACCGGCGCCCGATTCGTAATATGTCGGTGCCGTCTCTTGCATCACGTCGCGCACAGTTCCGGTATCCGGATCGGCAACACGAAGTTGCTCCTGCTTGTGATCGCGCGAGGTCGAGACAAACGCCACGTGTTTGCCGTCGGGACTCCACTGCACATCGCTCCATTCGCCGCCTCGGCAAACGAGGTGATCGCAGAGCGAGCCGCGATGCTGGTCAGGCGGCATCTGCAGGCGGATGACTCGCGGACCTTCCACGTCGACGATCACACGCTGAATCATCGTGACCACCTCGTCGCCCGGCAGGGGATACTTCCATGCCTGCAACACCGGATGTCCCACTTTGGTCCGGACCAGGTACATCTCGCCAACATTGCGTTGGTCCTGCTGGAAGGTGGCAATGTGCTTCGAGTCGGGAGACCAGACCAGGATGGCGCGATTGCTGTGCGTCCATCCCGCGTTGTCGGTGGCGTAGCCGAAGTCCTTCACGCCATCAGTCGTCAGTTGCGTCTCCTTGCCGCTGGCGAGATCGCGCACCCAAAGATTCCAATTGCGGATGAACGCCGTAAGCTTGCCGTTCGGCGACGGCACATCGAGACGAGGAGGCAGCGCACCTTGCACAGGCGGAAGCGCGGGCTCCCCCTCGAGCTCCCCGCCTCCTTCGGCGGCGCACTGCGTGCCCTGCACGTCGCATTTCCAGCGCTGTCCCTTCAGGTTGAACTCGACTGTTTGCTCATCGGGTGAAAGTTCGACTTGCTCAAATGGCAGGTGCTTCGCTTCATAGCTCGCATTGGCAGCGGAGGAGAGCGCGGCAGCCAGCTTGGAGTGCTCAAACAACATAGACCGCTTCCCTGTGGCTGCGTCCACGACAACGAATTCGTTGCCTTCAGGAGTAGCATCGCGAAACCAGAACCGATCGTCTTTTAACCACGACGGACGGACCGTCCCAAACACCAGGCGAGTCGTATTGGCAGGTATGAATTTCTCGGCTCTGCCATAGTCAGTCACAGCCACTGCCGGAGCGGAGTTCAAACTCTGGGCAAAAGAAATTCCCAGCACGAGGGAGCAAGAGAAGCTTATGAGTACAAATTGGCGGATTCGGAGCATGCGCATAGTCGCACAACCGAATCAAGATTTCAGAGCCCCTTCCCACGTGCGAGAATCTCCCGCATGCTTCGCTTCCGATTCGTACCCATCCTGCTGCTGTTCTGCGCTTCCGCTGTGGCCCAGGAGCGCACCATCACCATCCTTACTGACAAGGCCTTCGACGGGCGCGGCGGCGTACTGCGAAATGCGCGCATCCAGGTTCGCGGCGACAAGATCGTCTCCGTGGGCAAGCAGACTGGTGCGCCAACGCCGGCAACTTACGATCTGCGGGGATTGACCGTGTTGCCGGGCTGGATCGATAGCCATGTCCATATCACCTGGCATTTCGGACCGAATGGGCACTTCGGCGAAAAGAACGAGCCGCCGGAGCGAGCCACGCTGGAGATGGAGGGTAATGCCTGGCGGACGCTCATGGCCGGCTTCACCACCGTGCAGTGCCTGGGATCGCCCGAGGACAAGCCGTTGCGCGACGCGATCAACAACGGCGTCGTGCCGGGACCGCGGATTCTTACCGCAATCACTCCCCTGACCGACGAGAAGCTGACTCCCGACCAGATCCGCGAGTTCGTGCGCAAGGTAAAGGCCGATGGCGCTGACGTGCTCAAGATCTTCGCATCGCGCAGTATCCGCCAGGGTGGCGGGCAGACGCTCAGCGATGAGCAGCTCAAGGCCGCATGCGACGAAGCCCGCGCGCAGGGTCTGCGCTCGGTAGTGCACGCGTACAAGAGCGCGGTAAAGGCGACTGCCATTGCCGGTTGTACCGAAGTGGAACACGGCAGCCTCACGACCGATGACGATCTGAGAGAGATGGCGAAGGATGGAACGTGGTTCGATCCGCAGGTTGGGCTGGTGATCCACAACTATCTCGACAACAAAGACAAATTCCTCGGCGCGGATGGGTACACCGAAGAAGGTTTTGCCAAGATGCAGGAGGTATTGCCGTTGAACGCGGCAATGTTCAAGCGCGCTCTGGCCACGCCCGGATTGAAGATCGTCTTCGGAACCGATGCGGTTGCAGGCGCTCACGGCCGCAACGCCGAGGAGTTCATCTATCGCGTCCGCGACGGCGGGCAAGATCCGATGGCAGCCATGGTCTCGGCCAATTCGCTGGCTGCACAAGCCATGGAACTGGATAAACAGATCGGCTCGCTCGCTCCGGGAATGCAAGCGGACATCATCGCTCTCGACGGAGACCCGAAAAGCGACATCACTGCGGTTAGGCGGGTTGCGTTCGTGATGAAGGGTGGAGTTGTTTACAAGAATAGCCGCTAGCTGTAGGCTGGGCTGGCCCTCCCTGTTCCCGTTTTGGTTTTTGTGCGCGGGACGCACCCGCAGTTTCATTTCTGAATGGTCAGTCTGAACACGTAGATGCATACAACGATGACGGTAATCCATAACAAGGGATCGCCGAAATAGAAGATTAACGCGCCTCGCCCGGTGGTCTTGGTCCTGAACGCCATGACGAAGCTGGCGTACAGGAGCACCACAAACGCTGCACCCAATGCGGTCAGACTAGCTTTCACGTAGATCACAGGATCGTTCCTTCCCACCCCCTTCGCTGGCACTGGGGATTACCACTATCCAACCGTTTATTCTTGCAAGTGCATGCGAATTGTGGAAGAGGAGCCTTCGTGAACATCAAGGCATAGCCGTGTCGAACGAACGGGTTTGACGGGTGGCCGGGTGCGCCACCCGTCAATACGGAAATGGGAATTTTCTGGTGGCAAGTTCCGAGTAGCCCGTTATTCGCCCACGATCATCAAACCGTATGCGACATATCGTCACTAATCTGGAGGTCCACCTCCGCGTCACTCTCCCAAAGTGTTTCTCTGAGCTAGCGGTTTTCGACTCGCTCCTTTATATCCGAGTACGCCGCATCGATGAGCCTGTTTAGCGCCGCCGCGTTTGTGCCCGTTTCAGGTCTCAGCTTCACATGGCGCATGAACTTGCCGGTGCCTTGCAACAAGCGGGCAGGATCCGGCAGCGCTGCGCCATGAAAGAAGCCCACGTTTACGTGCGAAGTGAATACATCGACGTAGCCGAAGGGCGCATCTCCCAAACACGCAACCGGACAGCCGTCATGCAAGAGCTCCCGGACTTCGTCCCCGCATTTTCGCATCACCTCAAACCACTGATGCGCGATGGCTCCCAATCCAACTACATGCTCCTTCATCCACGCATCGATGGCGGGATCCCGCTCGACAGCGCCGTTGAATCGCAGCAATTGCGTTCTCATCGTCGCTCCAGTTTCCTGCTTTCGAGATCTGTAGTTACGTGGCACCCTTACCTTCCCTCCAGTACGGATGGCCAGCCTTTTCCCATTTCGGTTGTTTGCATTGAGACCTCCAGATAAAGGCTGGACGGGGCGCACTCTTCGCAATTGTCTTAGTTTCCTTGGACGGGTGTCCCACCCGCCTCAAGGGAGGACGCTATAAAGCAACCGCCAGCCCTTCAGTCTCTTCGCGTCCGCACTTCTTGCAGCGGAATCTTTGGGAGTTTTGCCCGAACGGGCTAGATTCCTTCTCGCCGCCACAAATCGAGCACATCATCAGGGCTTTTGGTCTGTCTAAAGACCAGCCTCGATCTCGTTCCTGGTGGGTAACTTTCCCTAAATGAATTTCATCAAGGGTGACCGGGAAGTGATCGCCGCAAGCGAGGCACTCAGTCCGGTGTGGCGCTTTTGGTGGCTTGTCCTGAAAAGCGGGACTGTTCGCGTCGAGCAGAACGAAATGATGTCCGCAGTAGCCAAAGAAAACAAGTTCAGTCGGTTTCTTGATCACGGAAGTGTCCCCCCCGTTATGTTAGACCTCCTGCCTTACGAGCGGTTGGCCTTAGCAGAATGGAGCGGCAGAAAGCCAATTTCCCAAGTCGCATGTCGTCGGGTGGCACACCCTAATTAGATTTGATTTCCGCGTTACGATACCCAAAATATGAGTGCCGCACCCTTTGCGGGTTTTTCAAAGAGTGCGTGATCGGAATCGTCTGTGTCATCAGAAGAGTTACTCGAGACGAAAGCACGCTGCAGATTCAGTCTGGACTTGCATACATTCCCGTTTGTGCACCCTGCGAACACCGCGCAGACCGGGGTCCCCAGCAACTCGAGTTTGTTGCTGGGGTGGGAGACCGGGGTCCCCAGAGACACGACTTTGTCGCTGGGGTGGGAGAGTGCGGCACCCACACTTAGGAGTCCCAAACAAAAATCAACCTAGACCAGACCGGAATGAAAGGTGCGCCACCTATCCGATGCCAAGCAGAGTGCTCCAGATCTGTCCGGGAGATGTGTTTGCTCTTGACATCGCCTCTTTTAGAACCCGCCCAGACCTTTGATGCCGAGTGTGTCCAGCTTAGTTTCAGGAATATGAGACGGAGGCCGAATCTGCCAGTTGCCTATTTCCGGTCTGTTCGCTCACCTGAAAGAATTGTGTATCTACCTGCGCCTTCGTTGCTTCGAGCAGCAGATAGCCATACTCCTTAATGCCTTTGTCGAAGGTCACTCCCGGCATAATCTGCTGACCGTTGGCGGCCGATACCGCCTGGAGTCCGCGGCCTCCACAGCCGGCGACCAAATAGGGAATCTTCCGGGAGGCGCCGTTTTCCTTCACCGTACGCGTATGTCGTTGGTAGCTGTGCGCGTGCCCGGAGATCACCATATCCGGCCAGATGCCGGCTTGCTTGCAGGCTTTGTCCATCTCGTCGAGCATGGCTGGACTGCCGGAGTGTCCGCCGCCGTTGCTGTAAGGTGGGTGATGCGTCAGGAAGACGAGCCCCTTGCGGCTCTTCTTTCGAGCAGTGACGATGGTCTTCAATGTCGCTTGAAACCAGTCAATCTGAGACGTGTCGGGCTTCGCGGCCGATCCTCCCTCAAGGAATCCGGGACCTTCGGCGAGATTCGAGTAGAGTCCAATCACATCGAGAAATGGAGTCTGCAGCCACCAATACACCCCCGGCTGTTGAACCGTCTGGCGCAGAATGCGCGCTCCTGCCGCTGCCTGCGGCGTAGATCCGTCTGGGGCACAGAAGTTCGTTTGAAATGCGGCCAGCGACTTGGGATCAGTCTCGGCGAAGATTTCACCATCGTGGTTTCCCGGAATGGCAATGATCTTTCCCGGATAGTGCGCGTAAGGACGATAGAACTCATCCCGAAAGAGATTATCCTTGTGCATTCCGTAGATCACATCGCCCAAGTGAATAAAGCAGGCAGGGCTCGCTCCCGGGTTACGGGGATCGTAATCTTCGGACATGCAGTTCGACACCGCTTCAGCCGCCTGACCCTGCACCCTCCCGGTATCTCCGGTAAGGTGAAAGCGGATTGCGTTAGCCGCGGTAATCGCCGTTTCGCCATCGGCGCCGATGACTTGGCTCAACGGAATTACTCCATCTTTGTTGGTAAGGCGAGGGATCGGTCCGAGTTGTTGGCGCGCCCAATCAACTAGCTGCACATTCTTGCCGCGCCCCGTCGATTGTGGGGTTACCAGCGTATGTGCAAATCGGGACGGAGCCTTCTTCACTACAGCCTTCTTCACTACAGCCTTCTTCACCATGAGGTCCTCCTTGCAGGCGTGCTGCGCTATTTTGGGAATTGGAAATCGGTAAGCTGAGAGGCGGCGCGGAGTATCTCACCAACGGCAAGCAAACGCAAGGAATAAAACACGCTGAAACAGAGAATTAATTCCCAAAGAGGGACGAGCGGGAAGTCAGACCCGGGCGGCCTGGTCTTTTCCGTTTTGGACTCCCGGAAAAAGGGGGGACTGGCGGCATACCCTTCGCCATTTCCTGTTTTCCTTGCTTGCGATTTCTAAAAAGTGGGCCGCACTCTTCGTGTTTTCGAAGGGTGCGCCACCCGTCGCGCTTCTTGCTTTGGTGTCAAAGGAAACGTTCCGTGTCCCTAGTTTTCCAATTCACTGTTCATTCACTGATCAGAGGGCTAACAGTGAATTAACAGCGAATTTATCAGTGAAATTATCAGTGAATTTCTTCCGCCGCATAAAACCCGCATGAACACTGGGGCAAGCCCGAAGAGGCAGGGAACTTGCAGGGGAGCAACAGGGAATGCAATTGAAACGATCCTCGCAGTGTCATCGCCATCGCGCTGATTTCTCCCACACCATCCTCCTCTCTCGTTGGTACCCCGATTGTGAGCGGCGCGTCAAGAGTTGTACCGTCGCTCGCTGTGGAAATCGGTCTTGCCTTTTGGCTGTTTGGTATTCCTGAATTGCTGAGTGCCGGTAAGCCTTCCCACTCTGGCCTGCAGCTCTCCAGCAGCGCCATCAGGCATCCCAGACTCTGGAGGACAACGAATGACTGAAATCAAAGACACTGTTTCCAAACTGATCGAGACTCTGAAGGACGGCGAAGAAGGATACCGGCAGGCAGCCGAGAAGATCCAGAACCCGGAGTACAAGCGCTTTTTCGAGCAGCAATCGAGTGAGCGAGGACGTTTCGCGACCGAGCTGCAGCCCTTCCTGGGTGACAAAGAAAAGGACTCCGGATCTGTCAGCGGCGCACTTCACCGCACCTGGATCGATCTCAAGGGCAAACTAGGAGCCGGCGATGCAGCCATCCTCAGCTCTATCGAGCAAGGAGAAGACAGCGCCAAGCAAACCTATGAGGACGCTCTGAAGGCATCGCCACCCGCTGAATTGGTGGCCATGATCCGGCGTCAGTACGCAAGCGTGAAGAACGCACACGATCGCGTAAAAAACTGGCGCGACAGTGAGAAAGCGGCCTAGCGGCGGAAACCAACAAAAACAAGCGGCCCGAAAGGGGCCGCTTCTTGTTGTGTGTCAGTACCGTCCGCGGTAGCGGATGGTTGAGTCCTGAAGTCAGTACCGTTCGCGGTAACGAATGGGTGGGTTGTCAAACTCAGGTATCTCTCCACCCTGACCATTGACGACGTAATCCATCGCCCGTTCGATCCCAACGTCAGTCCAGATGTATCGCATGCTTCCACCGTCAGCCCAGGGCGTACGCAAATGCGGCCAGTGTCCATCCTGCCGGAGCTGCCGAGTGGCGTTGGCCTTGAGTGCGTTTAGTACTCGTTCTGGCTTCAGCAAACCGGTAGAGACAAGCGTGTGCACATGATTGGTGCGGACGTTTATCGCCTTTAATTCCCAGTTGCGGAATCCACAAGTCTCGTGTATGGCACTCTCGACGGATACCCGCTGCAGGTCGGTAAGGGTCACTGGAGCATGCTTCAAGTGACGGAGATTGTACGTGTGCCAGTTCGGATTGGGAACTATATAAGGAGACTGATGTTGATTCTGATGCCGGTCGATAGAGCCCCGCTCATCGCCGTGAAGCCAGGTACCGTAGCATCGGAACGTAATCAGATATGCCAGCGGGATGTCCGGCATAGGTCAGGCAGTGTAGCAGACCAACCCAGACTCACCCGTCCGCCGAGGGCCCCACCTGTGAGCCTTGCTTTTTGGTGGATGAACCCTAAAGTGGGTACCCTGCGCTCCGTGGTTTCGGAGGGTGGGTAAAGAGGATGGTTGCAATTCCGGAGTTGACTGCCGATTTGCAAAAATGATTCGGCAGCCCACCCCTATTCTTCTTGTCTTCTTGGGATTCTATTTGTGAACTGCTGTCCCAAATACGGAAGACGCAATCAAAGGCTGAAGTCCTCGACATCATTCTCACCCACCCTCTCCGCCGCGGGCGGACGGAGGGTAGGGCACCCACTGCTTGGTTAATCAACGAAAAACAAAGTCAAATGGCATCAGATGAAAGGTGGGGGCGCCTGGTGGGGCACCCGGCACGAAAGTTTGCATTTTCATATCGCTCTCCTGATGGCTCGAGTTAGCTCGGCGACGGTAAAATGGCGCTTACGTGGAAGGAGAGAGACAGGGTGGACCCCCTCCAGCCGTTAACCGGCTATGGCTGGTCCGTCAGCTTTTGCCGGGTACTCATGTAGAGGTCGTTGCCGCCAAATCCTCCAGCACGGTTCGAGTAGAAGATCATCGTCTGGCCGTCCCACGAGAGCGCAGGCGCGGATTCGTTCGCGGAAGTGTTGACAACCGCATCGCCGCCCTTGTTCAGGTTGTCCTGGTTGAGGTTGATGGGGATCGACCAAAGATCCTGAACGGAAGCGCGCGTCGAAACCCAAAGATCATGGCCGCCGAAGCCTCCCGCGCGGGTGCTGGCAATGATCAGTTCCAAACCGTCGCGGCGGCTGATAGCGGTTCGAGTGTCTCGTGCCGGGCTGCTCAGCTCCGCCACAAATACTCCCGGCGACCACAACTGCTGCCGATTGCAACTGTCAAGATCGGATGTGCAGGTGCTCACATAAATGTCGAAGCCATTGGAGTTTGCGGGAGTCAGGTTGCGAGCGAAATAGAGATAAAGGATGCCGGTGGTGTCGTCTTCCCAAAAGGTCGGACCACCCTCATCGACACCGGGAATATTCAGGGTGCAACCTAGATTGATTGGCGGTTCCCAGCCGAAATCGTCGCGCTTGTTCTGGCGATGCGCGGCCCATAATTCCGTGCGCCCATTGGTATTACAGCCGTCGGGGCGCGCGCTGAAGAAGAACACCCAATGTCCGTCGGTCGTGAGATTGGGAGAACTGTCATCGAAAGGCGAGTTCAGCGCGGTCACGTTCTGCGGTTTCTCCCACGGACTGTCGAGGCTGTCGCGTTGCGAGACCCACAGGTCAGCGCCGCCGGCGCCGCCTGGGCGATTGGACGCAAAGATAAGGCTCAGACCGTCCTTGGACAGCGCGGGGTGCTGATCATCGGAAGCAGTGTTGACGGTTGGACCCAGATTCACTGGCGTTGACCAGGGTCCGAACTCCTGTGCACTCGCCGTCGTTATCGCCATCAGAATGGCAACCGTGATCAGCAGTGATTTGTTGGCGTGAATTTTCATACCCGGCTCCTCCTTCTCGGAGCGAGCCTACTTTCTTCCACCCTTTCCTTTGGATCAATGAACTGGGGCCGGACTATTTCCGGAATATTTCCGGACAGCAATCTTCCGACCCGCAAGGGCTTGTATTGATTGGGTCAGAAGAACCAAATCTGAACGAAGCGTGTTCGGCGGTATACTTCCAGCCACTCTGTGAGGGAGTCGTCGTGGCCACTAGTGCCCAATCCCGGCCTGTTCTACGCTTCGAGGAGTTTGAAGTTGATCTCCGCTCCTGCGAACTGCGCAAACGCGGTGAGCGACTCAGGCTCCAGGATCAGCCGTTCCAAGTTCTACGCATGCTGCTTGAGAACCGCGGAGAGATCGTCGGTCGAGAAGAACTGAAACAGAAGCTGTGGCCGGCTGACACCTTCGTGGATTTCGACGATGGGCTGAACACCGCGGTAAAGAAGCTCCGGGACACGCTCGGCGACTCCACCGAACATCCTCGATACATCGAGACCATTCCCCGCCACGGGTATCGGTTCATCGGAACCGTGCTACCGCAACAACACGTTGCCGCGCCCGTCGCTAGAAGTCGGAACTTCTCCTGAGATCCCCGTAGCGACGCCAACGTTGCGAAAGCGGGAGACGCGCCTGCTCTGGATCGGAATCGGCCTGGCGATCACGTTCGCGTTGGTGGTCACATCGGCCCTGGCCTACCGAGCTCGCTTGCGGAGCGAAGCCGCCTCCGTCCGGTCCATCGCCGTGCTTCCGCTGCAAAACCTATCCGGAGATCCAGCGCAGGACTACTTCGCCGCCGGGATGACGGATGCGTTGACTACTGAATTGGCGCGCACCGTTGGGAACTCGCTTGAGGTAAGGTCGCGTGCCTCTGCGACGAAATTCAAAGACATGCCACTCTCTCAGATTGCGCGCGAGCTGAATGTAGACGCAGTGATTGAGGGTTCGGTAGCAAGGTCCGGCAACCGGGTACGGATCATCGCGCAGCTTATCCAGGCCAAGGCGGACAAACATCTTTGGGCCGATAGCTACGATCGCGATCTGGGCGACATGTTATCGCTGGAAAGGGAGATTGCGGTCACCGTCGCACGCCAGGTGCAAATTAAGCTCAGCCCGCAAATACAGGCACGGCTCGCCGCCGCACCGCGAGTGGACCCGCAGGCCTACGATCTTTATCAACGCGGCCGGTATGGTGGGTTCAGCAACAACAGGCAAGACCTCGTCGCCGCGATTGGTTTCCTGGAGCAAGCCATACAACTGGATCCGAACCTCGCGGCGGCGCACGCAGTCCTCGCGCGGGCCTACGTAAACGAAGCCTTCCTGCTGGAGCCCCAAGAAGAGGACCTGGAGCGCAAGGCCACCGACGAGGTGAATCGAGCACTGAAGCTCGATCCCGATTTGGCAGACGTCTACCTGGTGCGCGGGCTTATCTACTGGACACACCGCAACGGATTCCCGCATGAGCGCGCGATCGTCGAAATCAAGCGTGCCCTGGAACTCGATCCGAACCTGGCGGAAGCTCACCACTGGCTGGGCGCCATATACGGGCACATTGGTCTGCTCGACAAGGCTGAGCACGAATTCCGTACCGCGCTCCAGTTAGATCCAACCAACGTCGGAGTGCGCTACCGGATCGCCATGAACTTGTTCCAGAGAGGCAGACTGGAGGAAGCGATATCGGGCCTCGAAGGCACGCAGCGCTATAGTCCTGCTCTCTGGCATCTTCACATGGCCGAGGCGCTGTTTCAGGTCGGTCGAAAACAGGAAGCCGCAGTCCTGATTCGGGACTACTTGCGAGATAACCCCCGCGACGAGGGCGGCGTTGGCAATGCCATGCAAGCTTTGCTCTATGCCGATGCTGGGCAACCGGCGCTCGCGGAAAGAAGCATCCACGCAGCTATACAGAAGGGCAAAGACTTCGGGCACTTTCACCACGCGGCCTACACCATAGGTTCGACCTATGCGGTGATGAACCAGCCGAAGGACGCTGTCCGGTGGCTGCGCGCTTCAGCGGAGGATGGATTTCCATGTTATCCGCTCTATGAACGTGATCTAGCGCTCCAGAACCTGCGTCGCGATCCAGATTTTCTACAATTCATGGCTGCAATGCGAAGCGATTGGGAACGCCGGCGGGCCACCTTGTAGTTCGCGGAGAGGCAATGATGGTCGGGCTCAAGCGAGGATCGCTCGTCTGTGTTTTAGCACTCGCCAGTTGGTTACAGGCACAGACCACGGGCCGCATGATCGGTACAATCACCGACCAGACCGGTGCTGCGATCGTTGGAGCGGAGGTCGTGGTTCGCAGCACCGCAACGGGAGAAAGATGGACGTCGCAGACCGGATCTGCAGGCATCTTTTCCGTACCGCTCCTTCCATCTGGCGAATACAAGTTGACGGTCAGCGAGCCTGGATTCCAGCAGAAGATAATTGAGAATGTGACAGTCAACGTCACAGAAACAACCGTCATCGATGTTTCTCTCAAGGTAGGAGACGCGCAGGATTCAGTAACCGTGGTGGGCACCGCCGCACTGCTGGAAACAGAAGGGCCTCAACTCGGACGTGTGGTGGATGAGCGCGGCGTCTCCGAATTGCCGTTAGCGACCAGGAACTTCACTCAGATTCTTTCTCTCTCTCCGGGAACTGCCACGTATCTGCCCGACGCAACCGGGCTAGGACGAAACACGCAGGCAATCTCCGTCAACGGCGCGCGTGTGACGCAGAACAATTACCAGATCAACGGCGTGGACGCGAACGGCCTCGGAACCAACGGTCCCGTTCTGGTACCGGTACCCGCGCCTGAAACGATTCAGGAATTCAAAGTACAGACTTCTCTCTATGACGCGACCTACGGGCGTGCCGGCGGGGCCAATATTCAAATGCTCACTCGCAGCGGAAGCAAGGAGTGGCACGGCTCCGCTTACGAGTATCTGCGTAATGAGGCGCTGAATGCGAATGACTCATTCCTAAAAGGGGCGGGAGTGAAACGGCCAGTTCTTCGGCGCAACGTCTTTGGAGCTACGTTGGGCGGCCCGGCGCAGCGCGACCGCGCCTTCTTCTTCATTTCTTATCAGGGAGCAAGGGAAGCGAACGGAGCGTCGCTGATCAACAGCATTTCGTCCAATGTGCTGATCGCTCCCGGGCTTACGAATGACCGTTCACAAACGACGCTGCTGGCGACCTTTCATCCCGTGCTGCCCGGTGGAAAACCCGCAGCCATGATTGATCCCGCCGCTCTGGCGTTGCTTAACGCGAAGCTGCCGAATGGAACTTTTGTGATTCCGACGCCGGCAGCCGACGGTCGCTTCACCGCCTCCAGCCCATCGTCCTTTCAGGAAGACCAGTTCAATACGAATTTCGACTACGACTTCGGGCCGAAAGACACGTTATGGGCCAAGTTTTTCTTTTCAACCATTTCGCAGGTTTCCGCGCTTCCAAGTTTTAAGGGAACCGGGCCGAACGTGTCGGGCTTCGGCACGGATGGCCTCTTCAACAACCGCCTGATCGCGTTGCAACAGATGCACGCATTTAGCTCGTCGCTGATCAACGAAGTACGGCTCGGATACACATTAAATCGCGGCAACACGTTCCCGCGCGAACCAGTAACGGATGCCCAGATTGGAATTGCTAGAGCAAATGCTGCGCAATATCCCGGACTTCCGCTGATTCGAATCGCTCAGCCAGCCGGAGGCCTCGTAATTGGAACTGCAGCTCAGGCCTTATTCCTGGGTGCGCCTGCGACTTCAACCCTGAACGACACGGTTTCAATGGTCCGCGGCCAACACAGCATGCGTACTGGCGTTGAGATTCGCTACAACCTCATCAACTTCCAAAATCCGGCTCTGGTGCGGGGCCAGATCGATTTTCTCGATTTCCCCAGTTTTCTCGTAGGCAATGCTCGCAGCGCGACACTCGGCGATGGCATCGTCCGTGGAGCTTGGCGCGCGTTCGACTACAACTTCTTCGCGCAGGATGACTGGCGAGTTTCATCTCGGCTGACGCTGAACCTCGGCGTGCGCTACGAGCTCGACCTGCCGGTTTACGACAGCCGCGGCCGCCTCTCCACCTTCGATCCAGCACTGTATCAGCCGCGCATCGAGGCAAGCGCTACTGGACCGGTCGGTCCTCCGGTTGGAGGTTTGATCCAGGCCGGCAACGCGGTTCCAGAGTTTGCGATTGCGAATTTGCCCAAAGGCGAAGACTCTCTGCTGCGAAGCGTTGATCCGCACAATATCGCGCCGCGATTGGGATTTGCGGCGTCGCTGTCGAAGCGGCTGGTGATGCGTGGAGGTTATGGACTCTTTTACTCCCGGCCAACCTTCCAGTACGCTTCTGCGGCCGCCGCCCTCCCTCCCTATTATGTGCTTGGCATCCGCCCCAATGCGCCGCTAGCCAATCCATTCCTCCCCATACCACCGGCGACGCAGTTTCCCACGTTTGTTCCCGGCATAGCGCTGGCAGGTACGGCCTTTGACCGCGATCAACGCGTACCTTACTTCCATCAATTCAACCTGACAACTCAGTATCAGTTTTCGGAGAACTGGCTGCTGGAAACCGGGTATGTTGGCAGCCGCGGGCGCAGACTGTTTCGACAGGTTGCGATCAATCAGGCTCAACTGGCTAGCCCGCAGTCGCCGATCATCAATGTTGTGACTGGGACAACCATCACCGCGAATACGGCGGATAACGCGCAGCTTCGCGCACCTTTCCAGGGAGTCTCGGAAAACGGCTTCTTCATCAATGAATCGGACACCGAATCGAGCTACGACTCGCTGCAGGTGAGCGTTATCCGGCGCTTTGCCCGGCAATTGCAGCTTTTGGGCTCCTACACATGGGCAAAATCGATCGATGATGCTTCGGGCACCGGGGGCGGCGCCGGAATCTCGGGCATCGTCAATACGGGAGCGGTCGGAGACAGCAGCAATGTGCTGGGCGACCAGCTTCAAAGACGCGCGAATCGAGGGCTATCGGATTTCAATCGTGCTCATCGTTTAGTTGTCAGCTATGTGTGGGACTTGCCAGCATTGTCGTTTGCCCAGCAATCATTTGCCGCACGCCAAGTATTCTCCAATTGGCGTATTGCTGGAATTCTCACTGTGATGTCTGGCCTTCCCGTGGATATCGTCGATACAGGATCAGGATCTTTGTACGGATTAGCGAGTGGCAGCAATCCACTGGCGCGTCCGAGCTTGAACGCTGGCGCAACCTGCGAGACGGCGAAGGAAAATGTGCCTTCGGGCTATTTTTTCAATCCCTTCGCTTTCAACTCGCCCGTCGTTCTAGCTGGTCAGCCAATACCGAGCTCCGGCGGCACTGCCATTGCAGCCGCGCGTGGCACAGACATTGGCAACGTGCCCCGCAACTGCATCATCGGTCCGTCACAGTCGAATCTGGATTTCGCCGTGGCCAAGACTTTCCGTCTTCGCGAAGAGCGTGTAGTGGAGTTCCGCACAGAATTCTTCAACCTCTTCAACCACGCGAACTTTGCCAACCCCATTAGCAACCTAAATGCAGTCGCTTCATCCGGCGGCAGCATCGATCCGAACACCGGTCGCATCCTTCAGCCCGGCAATTTTGGACGGATCATCTCGACGAGCGCGAATCCCAGGCTCATCCAATTTGCACTTCGAGTAAGTTTTTGAGATCTAGCTTGCCGCCGAGGTTTGCGTTTAGGCGCAGCGGAATCAACGTCAGGCAACGCCGGGTGCCGCACCGGTGCCGCACCCTTCGGCTTTTGAAGGGTGCGCCTTTCGGAATTGCTGGGATGTCAGGGACGCGGCTCTGGACGGGTGGCCCACCCTCTTCCTATGTTGGCTTTTGCATCAGACTTGAAGACAAAGGGATTCGAGGATTTATGTAACTCGCCTCTGACTTTGCCTTGTTGTGGGACACAACATGGATCCACATGCACTGAAAGTTCCTGAGGACAGACCCGGCTGATCAGCGCTCATGTCATCCCACGCTCGCGAACGGAGCTGCCGTTCCTCAGCACCGAACGTAGTTCGGTGATACCACGAGTCAAGATTGCGAGTCAACGAAAATTTTCATTTTGGAACTCACGCCGCTGGGGTAGAGTGCTCGTCGCAATCATCGGACGCTGGCGCGAGCAACGGATTGCGAAATTCATGATTCACTGCTTATTCACTGTTATTCACTGTTCTTTGTGCCAAGCAAGAATCGCAGATTTCGATAATCTCTGACGCTGCAGGAGGTTGCGCGGAACTGTCCGTTGCTCGCCGGCGTTTTCAGAAAAAATTCACTGTTACATTCGCTGATAAATTCGCTGTTCCGTGAACACCAGTGAATTAAGACTGGTTCAAGCTGAGTCCGTTGCTCTCAGCATGACACGTCGTAGGGGTAGTTGGAAATTGGGACGGGTCCTCGCCGGTGCTGCGAGGCTGGGATCGAGGATGTATATGTAACGCCGTTTTTGCCTTTGTCGTTTTGTGCGACACAACCATCCACCACAAGCACTCAAAGTTCCTGCGGACATCCTGAATCTCGGTGACGTTGCGACTTTGGCTGAGTGCGGTAGAGCAGGGGGATTTTTAGTCCAAACCCGGGCCCGTAGGTCATTCGTACCTCAACGCTTCGATCGGATCGAGGTTTGCTGCTTTCAGGGCGGGAAGCATGCCGCTCACGATTCCAACCACAGCAAGAATAATCGTCGAGATGATTAATGTTGAAGGATCGATAATCAGGCGGATATCGGCTGCCTCGGCGTTCTTGGCGAGGGCACTGTAGAACGTGATTCGCCCGACGCCGATTGACACTGCGTAGGCGAGAAATATCCCCAGAATTCCGCCGGCAAAAGTAATGGTGAGGGCCTCTGCCAGAAATTGGAAGAGGATGTGGCTCTTGCGTGCGCCTAAGGCTTTCTCTACGCCAATCTCCTTGGTGCGCTGGGAGACAGAGACCAGCATGATGTTCATGAGTCCGATGCCGCCGATGCCTAGCGTGAGCGCGCCGATAAACGCGAGCAGCACTTTGAGTCCGAGCTTGATGATCTCGAATTGCGTGACCTGCTTCATGGCGTTGAAGAGGAAAACTGCGCGGCGATCCTTCTCGTTGTAGCTGTGCAGGTGAGCGAGTGCCGCCCGGACGCCCTCTTCCACGCCGCCGTAGGCAAACGTGTCGTAGTCCATCCAGATGCCGTCGATGTATTGCAGGTCCTTCATCTCTCCCATGGTGTTGAATGGGATCAGGATCTGCCGGTTGGTATCGTCATTGCCGCCCTCCTGCATCTTGGGCGCAAGGATACCAATGACTTCGAAGCTCACTCCGTCGAGTCGAATCTTCTCGCCGATTGCATAGCGGCCGGAGAAGAGTTTCGTCTTGGCCTCCGAACCAATCACCGCTACACGCGCGCGGATTTCGTTGTCGTGGTCATCGAAGAAGCGGCCCATGTCGAGGGGGTAGTTCAGGATCTTCTGAATGTTCGAGTAGTAGCCATTCACCGGAAAAGTGAAGGTGCGATTGTCGAACTGCACCGCATCTTGCTTCCAGGCAGAAGGACTGATGTGCTTGACGAGAGGAACCGTGCTCGCGATGTACTCGATATCCTCGATTTTGAAACGAATTTTCGATCCTGCTTTGGTACCACCTGCCTGCATGGAGGTGCGATTCGGCCAGACTCCAATGACCTTTGCACCCCAGTTGGCAAAGATGGCGTCGATGGCGCGGCCGAAGCCGGCGCCGTAGGCCAGCAGCAGCACCACCGTGGCGATGCCCCACGCCATTCCCAACATGGTAAGCGTGGCGCGACGACGGTCGTGCTTCATCGCTCCATAGGCTTGTCCGAGCAGATCGCGAACCATAGCTATTCCTTCCGCAGTGCTTCGACTGGTTGCAGCATCGCTGCTTTGCGGGCTGGATACAGTCCTGCCACAAGTCCCGCCAGAGCTAGCGAGCCGATGGCCAGCGCGGCAGATGAGGGCACGAGTTTCGGAGTATCGAATCCTGGAGGCGAAGGCAACAGGCCCAGCATCGCCATCAGGCCTGCAGCTCCGGCCATACCAATCCCTCCACTAAGTACAGTCAGTAGAATGCCCTCGAGAAAGAATTGTGTGAGTATGCTGCGATTGGTCGCGCCGAGAGCCTTGCGCAGGCCGATCTCACGCGTGCGCTCGGTGACTGAGACCAGCATGATGTTGATGATCCCGATAGCACCCAGTGCCAGGGTAATGAGGCCGACGCTGCCCAGAAATGCATTCATCGCGTCGAAGATTTTGCCTACCATGCGCGAACTCTGGATCGTATCCCACTCCTCGATCGCCTCGGGATTGTTGGGATCGAACTGGTGATTACGGCCGATGATCTTGTGCACCTCTGCCTTGGCCAGATCGTGATTGTCGGGGGTGTCGGGCTGGTAGTTGATGTTCGAAAGCGCGTCTGGCGTGTCGCCCACATTTGTAAGCGGAAAGTACTGATGCATGGTGGAGAACGGAATGTACACGCGATTGTTAGTGCTGTTGTTCTCATTTACTCCGATGGAACTGACAATACCGACAATCTGAAAGCGCACTCCGTTCAGCAGCAGGCTCGCTCCCAGCGCATTCGTTCCCGGGTAGAGATTGCGCGACATCTCGTCGCCGATCACGGCGACATTGCGTTTCTCGGCCATGTCTCCGTCATTGAGCCAGCGTCCCTCGCCGATGGGAATGTAGCGAATCGTGCCGAGACTTGGAGTCGTGCCATTGACCTGTCCATTGGCATTCGTGATGTCACTCACCGCACGAATGTCGCCGCGATTGATCATCGGAGCCGCATTGCGCACGTGCTTGGCTTCGCGAATGATGTCCTGGTAGTCGCGATAGGTGAGGTAATACTGGCGCTGTCCTGTGCCGCTACCCTCCTGAGCAGGAACGCGGCCGGACCACAACATGATGATGTCCTGCCCCATGGTCGCCATCTGCCTGCGCTGACCACTTCGGAACCCTTCCCCGAGTCCGACCAGCAGTAGCAGAGATCCAACTCCCCACGCAATACCAAACATGGTGAGAAATGAACGCAGCTTGTGTGCCCAGAGCGTTTGCAGAGTTTGGCTGAAGATGTCGAACAATAGCTGCATGCTGTTCATGGTGTACGCGCAAGGAAACGGCTAAGTTCCTAAGTAGGCTATCTGCTATTGACTCCAACCGCTCAAGAATGTTCCCTATTGCGCACCACTGCCTCAGCTTATAGACCCTTGAAACGGCAGAATGTTAGTGGACCAGCTTGGATTCGGCGGCCTTTTCTTGACTGCTTTGGGCGTCGGGATAGTCAAACACCCCGCGTCCGGTTTTTCGTCCCAATCGGCCGGCTTTTACGTGCTGCACAAGAAGCGGAGCCGGACGAAACTTCTCGCCAAGAGATTTGTGCAGGTATTCGAGAATGTGCAGCCGGGTATCCAGTCCGACTAGATCGACCAACTCAAACGGCCCCATGGGATGATTTAGCCCTAGTTTCAACGCCTTGTCGATATCCTCAGCCGAAGCGATCCCCTCCTGGAGCATGTAAAAGGCTTCGTTCCCAATCATGGCATTGATGCGGCTGGTGATGAATCCAGGAGACTCCTTAATCACCACCACTTCCTTGCCCATACGTTGGCCGACTTCGGTCGCCGCGGCAATAGTCTCGTCATCGGTTTCGAGCGCACGCACGACCTCGAGCAGCTTCATCTTGTGCACCGGATTGAAGAAATGCATCCCGACGCACTTCCGTGGACGGTATGTAACTGACGCAATCTCCGTCACGCTCAACGACGAGGTATTCGAAGCCAGGATTGTGCCAGGACGGCAGATCTTGTCGAGCAACGTGAAGATCTCGATCTTCGAATCCATCTCTTCCGGCACCGCTTCGATCACGAGGTCGGCTTCGCGCGCCGCTTCCTCCACGCTGCCGACGAGCTGTATGCGCGAAAATGCAGCATCGGCTGCGGACTTCTCGAGCTTGCCTAGCTCGACACCTTTATCCAGATTCGCGCGAATCTCGCTTTCCGCCTTCCGCAAACTGGCAGGGAGGATGTCCTCCAAAATGGTGCGATATCCGCCGAGCGCAGCTACATGAGCGATGCCGCGGCCCATAATGCCGGCTCCGATCACCGCAACCGTCTTCACTGCAGCCACAACTAGCTTCCCTTCTCCAGCTTTTCGATCATTCCCATGTAATTCGGTTCGGATTTGCGCATGTAATCTGCCAGCCGCTTTCGTTCTTCGTCGGTCATGAACGGAACGTTGGCGGCGATGCGGCGCAGCGTGGTGGAAATATCGTCAACAAAGTTCATCATGCGAATGGCCTCGCCAGAAATCACCATAGCTCTCCTTGTTGTCTCCGGTATCCAGACGAACTTTCTATTTTGCGGGTTGGAAACGGTTTCGTCTAGGGGAGGTAAACCCAAAGATTTTCTGTTGATGTAGGAAAAACCAAACTGCTCACGCAGATGAACGCAGATTTAAGGATGAACGCAGATTCTTGCAGGTTCTTCTGAAATCCCAAAGGATCTGCGTCTATCCCGAAATCTGCGTTCATCTGCGTGAGCAGTTTGGTTTTGCCCTCAGGTCAGTAAATCCTCGAACCGAGCGGAACTTCTTTGGCCGGTTGCAGCAATACGACGTTTCCGTTCTCGTCGCCCATACCCATCGTGAGCCTTCGGACATGAAGCCTGCGATGTTTCTCGTTCCCAAATTGGTCGCACAAATGACGAGTCGATTCTGAAGCTCCTCAGGCGCATAGTTGGCGACGATCTGGGCGCTCGAGGTCTTCGTTCCAAATTCCGGGCCAAGATCGATCCAGAGTTTGTACGCAGGCTTCTTCGCAGTTCGAGGTTCCTTATTCCGAGTGATATATTACATTCCAGATGCCTCTGCCACAAACCGAGACTCGACTCATTCGCTCGCTTGCCCGGGAGGAAGCGTACGGAAGAATTCGCGACTGGATCATCGATGGCACGCTGCGGCCAGGCGAAACTCTTCGCGATCAAGAGATCGCCCAGTTGTTGGGAGTGAGCCGCACACCGGTACGGGAGGCGTTGCGGCGCCTGGAGGATGAGGGCTTCGTAGAAACCGCCCTGAACCGCTGGACGCGCGTCGCGCCTCTGGATCTGCGCAAGGCGATGGAGCTTTACGGCGTCCTCGAGGCCCTGGAAGTTTTTGCGCTGGAGAACGCGCAGCTCACACCGCAGGACCTGGCGAACATGGCCGCCGCCAACGACGCGATGCAACGGTCGATCGAGCGGAGGAAGGCGGCTTCTGCCCTGCAGGCAGACGAAACTTTCCATGGAGTCTGGATGGCTCGCGCACAAAACAGCGAGCTCTGGGTGCTGGTAGCGCAACTCAAGACCAAACTTCGGCGGGTAGAACTTGCCTACTGGGACCGTGCAGCACAAACCGAGCAATCCATACGAGAGCACACCGCGATTCTCAAAGCGCTGAAGAAGGGGTTGCGGCGCGAGGCCATCACTGCCCTCAAACAGAACTGGGAAGGAAGCATGCGGCGTTTGCGGACCGTCGCTGAGAGTCAGGATTCGGACAAAAGTTAATCGCAAGGGGATTAGTCATGACGCACACTACGGAAAAGTCGATTGAAACGCTCTTAATCCACGCAGACCGCGGGTTGAACTCTACCTCTGCCGTGGTAGCACCCATTTACCAGACGGCAAACTTTCGCGGAGAATCCGGCGCAGACTTCGCCAAACGTGCAGGCGAGGCCCGGCACCCCGAGTTCTATACCCGTTATGGGAATCCGACTTTAAGCCAGGTGGAGGGCGTTCTCGCTGCACTGGAAGGAACCGAAGCCGCACTGGTAACCGGCTCGGGAATGGCGGCGGTCAGTGCAACCGTACTTACCATCGTCGGCAAAGAAGACCACGTGGTTGCGCAGACTAACCATTACGGTGGCACAACCAACCTCCTGCAGAAGCTGCTGCCTCGGTTTGGAGTGGAGGTCACACAAGTAGACCAGCGTGATTCTTCTGCGTTCGAGCGGGCGGTGCGTCCCCATACGAAACTGATCCTGGTCGAAACTCCAAGCAATCCGCTTATGACTCTCACCGATCTGAGGGCAGTCGTCGCCATAGCCAAAGCGCGCGGAATTATTACGTTGATCGACAACACCTTCGCCACGCCGCTAAATCAGCGCCCAGTAGACCTTGGCATTGATCTTGTCTTCCACAGCGCGACCAAGTACTTCGGCGGACACTCCGACATCATTGCGGGCGCTGTCATGGGCAGCAAAGATTGGATCACGAAGATATGGAACACACATGTCATTCTGGGCGCTGCACTGGGGCCGTTCGACGCGTGGCTCATGCTTCGCGGATTACGTACGCTCGCTCTCCGCATACGGCAGCACAATGAGAACGCCATGGAACTCGCCCGGGCTCTGGAGAAGCATCCTGCTGTGAAGGCTGTTCACTACCCTGGTCTCATAAGCCATCCGCAGCACGATCTGGCGAAGCGGCAAATGTCTGGCTTTGGAGGAATGCTGGGTTTCGAAGTGAAAGGCGGCTACGAAGCTGCAGATCGCTTCCTCAGCGGGCTACGGCTAGCTTCGCGCGCTGCGAGCTTGGGGGGAGTTGAGACTCTTGCCGTTCATCCGGCTTCAAACTTTCTGCACTACATGACGCTTGAAGAGGCTGCAAAAATCGGAATTGCTCCCGGACTCCTTCGTATCTCGGTTGGCTTGGAAGGCAAGGACGATCTCATCTCCGATTTCGAGCGGGCACTAACTTAGGCTGCCTCAGGTGGCTGTGCAAATCTCGAAGCGCGCCTAGGTTTGAAACCTGACACTCTCGCAACGTAACAGTTTCACAGAACACGACTTAGCGGCTTACGTCAGGACATTCACTATCGGCATCTGCTAAGGTCGCGTCTCGCTTGATATTATTTTCGTGCGCTCAACCCCCGAACCTACTGCGCACCTCTGGACGGGAAAACGAAACCCGAAGGCCCTGGTGACTGTTACCAGGACCACGCTTCCAAAGAAGGCCCTGGTGACTGTTACCGGGACCACGCTTCTAAAAAAGACAATTAAAAGGATCCCACTCTGGCCGGTGACTCCTCTGGTCAAGCACTCCGGTAAGTAAAGAAAGAGCGGTGCTGTGGGCAATCGATTTCTTTATAGCGGATTCCTGTGTCTTATTGTGTCTGTCATCCTATGGACAGGCTGTGGCAGCACTGGTGTGACCTCCTCGGCCGCCGCTCCCGTCAACCCGCCAGCTCTGAGCATTTCAGGCACGCTTACGCCGGCGACCAAAACGGCCGGCGCAACCGTGACGCTCAGCGGAGGCGCTACCGCAACCACTACGGCCGATGCAAACGGCAACTACAGCTTCACCGGCTTGAGCGGTGGCAACTATGTTGTCACCCCTAGCAAGATTGGACTCACCTTCAGTCCTGCCAACCAATCGGTAACGCTGAACAGCACGTCGAACAGCGGTGTGAATTTCACTGCATCGGCTCCGCTGCAATCCATCAGCATTTCGGCGCCCGTCGCATCGATCACAAAAGGAAACACCGCTCAATTCACTGCGATTGGCACGTTCACTGACGGCAGCACTCAGGATCTAACGAACTCCGCAACCTGGAGTTCCTCCAATCCTGGGGCAGCGAGCTTGACCGCTGGAGGCTTAAGTACCGGCATGGGGGTTGGATCGAGCAACATCACGGCGACCCAAAACGGGATGACATCAAATACCTTTACTCTGACCGTGACAGCGGCCGCACTGCAGTCAATTACGATTAACGCTCCAAACTCCTCGATCGCCAAGGGAACTACAGATCAGTTCACCGCAACCGGAACCTTCAGCGACGGCAGCACCCAGAATTTGACTGGCTCCGTAACGTGGACGTCCTCCACTGCGGCGGCCACAATCACTACCGCTGGCTTGCTAACCGGAGTTACGGTCGGTTCGAGCAACATTACCGCCACGCAGGGCGGAATCACGTCGAACATCTTCGCATTGGCAGTGACTGCGGCCACGCTTCAATCGATCACGATTAATGGGCCGAATGCCTCCATCGCCAAGGGAACCGCCGAACAGTTCACCGCCACCGGAACCTTCAGCGACGGCAGCACTCAGAACCTGACGAACTCTGCCACCTGGAGTTCCTCCAACGCAGCGGCTGTAAGCGTAGCCTCCGGTTTGGCTTCCGGAATCGGCGCCGGCTCCAGCAACATCACTGCGACTCAGAGCGGAATTGCGTCTAATACGTTTGCTCTTTCGATCACGGCGGCCACGCTGCAGTCGATCGCCATTACCGCCAACAGTTCCTCGATTGCCAAGGGCACCAGCGTTCAGTTCGCAGCAACCGGAACGTTCAGTGACGGCAGCACCCAGAATCTTACGAATAGCGCCACCTGGGCTTCTTCTAACCCCACAGCCGTCAGCATCAACACCACTGGTTGGGCCACCGGCGTCGCAGTGGGTTCCAGCAATATCACTGCAGCCCAAAACGGGATTACGTCGAACAGCTTCGCGCTCGCGGTTACCGCAGCTACGCTGCAGTCGATCGCCATTACCGCCAACAGTTCCTCGATCGCCAAGGGCACTAGTATTCAATTCACAGCTACAGGAACCTTTACTGACGGCACATCGCAGAACCTGACAAACACCGCTACCTGGACTTCTTCGACGCAGACGGTCGTCAACGTCACAGCCACAGGTCTGGCCATGGGAGCGGCGATCGGTTCAAGCAACATTACCGCCACTCAGAACGGGATCACCTCAGACAGCTTCGCGCTCGCGGTAACGGCAGCTACGCTGCAGTCGGTCAACATCACCGCCAACAGTTCCTCGATTGCCAAGGGAACCAGCGTGCAGTTCACTGCTACGGGAACCTTCAGCGATGGCACGACGCAGAACCTGACCAACACTGCGACCTGGACTAGCTCGAATCCAGCAACTGCCAACATCAGTGCCACCGGTCTGGCTACAGGCGTTGCCATTGGTTCCGGCAATATCACTGCAACTCAGAACGGGATTACCTCGAACATCTTCGCGCTTACAGTGACGGCGGCCACCCTGCAGTCGATCAATGTGAGCGCCAGCAGTTCCTCAATCGCGAAGGGCACCAGCATCCAATTCACGGCCACTGGCACCTTCAGTGACGGCAGCACGCAGAACCTGACGAACACGGCGACCTGGACTTCTTCAAGTCCGGCAACGGCCAACATCAGCGCGACCGGTCTTGCTACTGGCGCGGCAATCGGTTCAAGCAACATCAACGCATCCCAGAACGGGATCGCATCAAACAGCTTTGCTTTGACGGTCACAGCGGCTACGCTGCAATCCATTACTATCAGCGCGGGCAGTTCGTCGATTGCCAACGGCACCAGTCTGCAGTTCACGGCTAGCGGAACTTTCAGCGACGGCAGCACTCAGAACATCACAAATAGCGTCGCCTGGGCTTCTTCAAGCCCAGCGACAGTCAATATTAGTGCCACGGGCCTGGCCACGGGCGCTGCTATCGGCTCGAGCAATATCACAGCGACTCAGAGCGGAATCACCTCCAACACATTTGCTCTGGCAGTTACCGCAGCGACGTTGCAATCGATCACCATCAACACAACCAGCTCCTCGATTGCGAAAGGCACTAGCGTTCAGTTCACGGCAACAGGAACTTTCAGCGACGGCAGCACTCAGAACCTCACAAATACTGCAACCTGGGCTTCTTCGAGTCCTGGATCGGTCAACATCAACGCCACCGGTCTTGCTACGGGCGCGGCCATTGGATCGAGTAACGTCACCGCTACCCAAAACGGAATCACGTCGAACACCTTTGCGCTCTCAGTCACTGCGGCGGTCCTTCAGTCGATTACGATCAACGCCCCCAGTTCCTCGATTTCCAAAGGCACGAGCACTCAGTTCACCGCCACCGGAACGTTCAGCGACGGCAGCACCCAAAATTTGACGAATACTGCAACCTGGGCCAGTTCGAGCACCGCAACGGTAAACATCACCGCCGCTGGTTTGGCGACTGGAGCGGCTGTTGGCTCCAGCAACATTACGGCGACTCAGAGTGGGATTACCTCGAACACCGTTACGCTGACGGTGACGGCTGCTACGCTGCAATCGATTGCGATCAGTTCCCCGAAGACCTCAATTGCCAAGGGAACCAGTGTGCAGTTCACAGCCACGGGAACGTTCAGCGATGGCAGTACGCAAAACCTGACAAATACGGCGACCTGGGCCTCTTCAAGTCCAGCGGCGGTCAATATCAGCGCTGCTGGTCTGGCCACCGGCGCTGCTATCGGTTCCAGCAACGTCACAGCGACCCAGAACGGGATCACTTCCAACTCATTTACTCTGACGGTTACGGCAGCTACGCTGCAGTCCATCTCGATCACCGCGCCCAAGGCTTCCATCGCTAAGGGCACCACCGATCAGTTCACCGCGACGGGAACCTTTACTGACAGCACAACGCAAGACCTCACAGGCTCCGTCACGTGGACGTCATCGAGTCCTTCAATGGTCAACATCAGCGCCAGTGGTCTCGCCACCGGCTCGGCGATCGGATCGAGCAACATCACTGCCACTCAGAGCGGGATCACCTCTAACAGCTTCGCGGTCACGGTCACAGCGGCGACGTTGCAATCGATCAACGTCAGCGCAGGAAGCTCTTCCATCGCGAAGGGCACGACCGTTCAGTTCGCTGCGACCGGAACCTTCACTGACGGCAGCACGCAGAACCTGACGAACACCGCAACCTGGGCAAGCTCAAGTCCGGCCACGGTCAATATCAGCGCCACAGGTTTGGCAACGGGATCAGCTACCGGGTCCAGCAACATCACGGCCACCCAGAGCGGAATTACGTCGAACAGCTTCGCGCTGACAGTAACGGCGCCAACGTTGCAGTCGATCAGCGTAACTGCGCCGAACACATCACTGGGTATCGGACTCACGCAACAGTTCACCGCCACTGGCACGTTCAGCGACGGCAGCACCCAGAACCTGAGTAACACCGCCACTTGGGCGAGCTCGATTCCGGCAAACGCCAGCATTAGTTCCACCGGTTTGGCTACAGGCGTAGCCAGCGGTTCAACCAACATCACTGCGACCCAGAATGGGATCACGTCGAACAGCTTCGCGCTTACCGTGACGGCGGTTATCTCGGGAGCATTGACAAGCAGCGGCGCGGGAGCAACGGTTACTTTGAGTGGGGCCGCAACTTCCTCGACCACCGCCGACTCGAGCGGCAACTACAGCTTCACCGGAATCGTGAACGGCACCTACACCGTGACGCCAACGAAAGCTGGAGTCACGTTTAGTCCTACAAGCCAGAACGTTACTATCAGTGGAACATCGAATGCCGGGGTCAACTTCACCGCAACCGTCCAGACGTGGACTATCTCTGGCACGCTGAGTCCAGCCTCAGATACCACGGGTGCGACTGTCACACTGAGCGGAGCCGCGAGCGCCACAACGACTGCAGCCGCAAACGGCAGCTACAGTTTCAGCGGGCTCGCGAACGGCGCGTACACCGTCACGCCAACGAAGACCAGTTACAACTTCACTCCGGCGAGTCGCCAGATAACGGTTTCAAATGCGTCGCAAACCGGTGTGAACTTCGCGACTGTTCCTGCGCTTACGATTTCGCCGGCTGCTGGCTTCACCTTCACCAACATCACGGTCGGAACGACCAGCCCGTTGCAATCGGGCACTCTGACTGCCGCGGGCGGCAGCGTTACCGTGACCAGCGACACGCTTACCGGCGCGGGATTCGGTTTGAGCAACATCACCTTCCCGGTAACACTAGCTCCCGGACAAACGCAAAACTTCAGTGTGAGCTTCTCGCCGTCAGTAACAGGCACTGTGTCGGGATCGCTGTCGTTCAGCAGTAATGCTTCGAGCACTACGCCGTCATCACTCGCGCTCAGTGGAGTTGGCGCGGGCCTCGGCGTCTCCCCAGCCTCCGTGAACTTCGGTTCCGTGCCCGACGGAACTACAAGCGCCTCAACAACCGGCACGCTCAGTGCAACCGGAGCACCGGTGACAATCACTGCAGCGAACCTTGCCGGAGCTGGATTCTCGATCTCCGGGCTGCCCACGTTGCCATTCACCATCCTCGCTGGTCAAAGCCAGCAATTCAGCGTGACATTCTCTCCAGCCTCGGGTTCACCAGGTCCCGCTTCGGGAAGCATTTCGTTTGTAACCGGCCTCAACAACGTAACTCAGAACTTGTCAGGTACTGGAACTTCGAACGTCTCGGTGACGTGGACGGCGAGTACCACACCGAGCGTCACCTATAACGTGTATCGATGCTCGATCTCAGCCGCCGCATGCGATCCGACTCAACCGGGCAATTTCGGTTCGCCAATCGCGACGGCTATTGCCGGAACAGCGTACACCGACTTGACCGTCTCCTCCGGTGTCACGTACTACTACGCGCTCACGGCCGTGGATACTACTAACGTAGAGAGCCAGCTATCGGCGGTAGCCAACGCGGTAATCCCCTAGTCAGTCGCGGCCGAGGTTGGTTTGAGGAACTAGAACATTTGGACCAAAACAGAACACGCTGAAAAAACCATAGGCGAGCGCGAAGGAAGAGGGTAACGCCCTTTTCGTCTGGGCGTTCGTCATCCAAAATCCCCATCCTGTCCCTTCCTTGCCCTCACAGCATCCTGGCGCTTGCTCGAGACTGCGCTATGGTTTTCAGTAACTCTCCTCCATTCATTTAGATTTCCTCCGGCTCAGCACTCGAAACCTGAAACGGAGCCAGGACCCGCGATCCAGTACCTCGTCCCTGCCCGCCGTCACACAGTACCGTCTTCTTTACAGTTCATTACACAGACAAACAATTCTCCGAATTTGGTAGTCGATCTGCACGTTTATCGACAACCGTCCATTCCCGCAGCCTCCCTCACGGGGACAAACGACTACCGAGTGCAAGAGAACAGGAGAAAACTCTAGATATGAAAAACAGGTACTGGTCGAACTACGCAACGGCCATACTCATGGTGTTTTCGCTGCTCGTTACAGCCTGCTTGTGGGCTCAAACGAGCCGCGGAACTGTAGCTGGGACGATTACCGATCCGAGCGGTGCAGTCATCAGGGGCGCGCAAGTATCACTTAAGAGTCTGGGAACGGGAATCATCCGCCAGACCACTACAAACAATGAAGGCACGTATCGCTTTGACGCCGTCGATCCCGGAGCATACGAGATCACGGCGAGCTTCCAGGGATTCGCCGCATACAAGGTTGCGAACATTGACGTGCCCGCGAACAAGACCACGGATGTCGACATGGCTCTTAAGCTCGCCAGCACAGCCGACGAGGTTATCAATGTCGAGGCAAGCACGGCAGGACTCGAGCTGCAACGAACCGAAGAGCGTCGCGCTTCGACCATTTCCCAATTGGAACTCAAGGATGTGCCCATCATTGGCCAAAATTCCTTGAATTTGCTTGTCACGGTTCCAGGCGCCGTGCAAACCAAGCTAGGAGGCTCGCTCGACAGCGGTATCGGCGCCATCAACGGTGCTCGAGCCCGGTCGAACAACTTCCTCATCGACGGTATGGACAACAACGACATCTCTGTCGCCGGTCCAGTGGCGACGCTCACTAACAATGACGCCATTCAGGAAGTATCGATCCAGACTTCCAACTTCAGCGCGGAGTACGGACGCGCAGGCGGCGCTGTGGTAAATCAAGTTACCAAATCGGGAACGAATTCGCTGCATGGCACAGGCGCATGGGTTTATCGCTCTGAGGTTTTCAATGCAACCACTCTGCCGCAGCGTGCCGGCGCAGGTCCCGGGGCTTCGTTGAACGAGATAAAGCCTCCGTTCAAAGAGAACCTCCCCGCGTTTACGATCGGCGGGCCGGTAGTAATTCCTCATCTCTATGACGGCCGCAACAAGACGTTCTTCTTCGCCGGAGCACAGTGGGACCGATTCTCGGCCGGCGCTGATCAAGCGGTGTTCAGCAATGTCCCAACCGCACAAGGAGTCGCGGTACTTCAAGGTTTGGCTTCGAAGTGCCCGAACGTCGCTCTCTATCTCAACTCACTTCAGGGGCTGACCTCGCCGTCGGCTTCGGGAGCCATCGATATCTCGCTGCCGGCCAGCACTTTTTCCACGACCGGATCCTGCAATGGCACTGCGCGTACCGGACTCACTGTTCCTATGGGCGCAGTCTCGCGGACCTTCCCATCGGTTCAGCTCACGAACAATCATCAGATCCGAATCGATCACAACCCTTCGGACCGTCAGTTCATGAGCTTCCGCTGGTACTGGATTGATTTCAACGGAGGGATAACAGCCTCGACTGCAGGTTTGTCTCCACTCTTCGATGCGAGTCAAACCAACCGCCAGTTGAATGGCGCATTCACCGACACGTATGTGATTTCTCCCCGCACGACCAACGAATTCCGATTCAGCTATGGGCGCGCTCATCTCGACGTCCCCATCCAGCCCGGAATCGGAGCAACCTTGCCGCGGTTTGTCGTGTCAGGAATCAGTTCGTTCGGTACCTCGAGCACCTTCCCCCAAGGACGCGTCTCGAACAACTATCAGTATCAGGACACGATTGGTATGGTTCGCGGCAAGCACTCAATCCGTACCGGAGTGGAGTTCCTGCGGCAGCTCGCGAGGCAATCCGCGCCGATCAACAGCCGCTCGATCGTCACCTACAATCCGAGCACCGGCGTCGAGGCGTTTGCAAACTTCATCGATGATTTCTCCGGCGACCAGGGCAACATCGCCAAGCAGTTCGGAAGTCCGATCTACCGTCCGAATCTGTTCCGCTGGTCCCTCTTTATACAGGACAGCTGGCAGCTTGCTCCTACATTCACGCTGAATGCAGGTCTGCGCTACGAGAACTTCGGTCAACCGGCGAACATCTTCCCCTTCCCTGCGTACTCAGGAGATGATGTTGCCAAGTTCACGGTTCCAAACAAGGTCCAATCGCCGAATCACAACTTCGGGCCGTCGCTTGGATTTGCCTGGAGTCCACAAAGTGGACCTCTCGCCTGGCATGGTGGCGCCGGCAAGACGGTAGTCCGCGGTGGCTATCAGCTCACTTACGACACCTTCTTCAACAACTTGCTCTCGAACATGGCTGCAGGTGCGCCGAATAACCCCGCGAACCTCCCCATTATCGGCACGCAGACTGCCTCAGCACCACGCGGCCTTGCTGCATTGAACGCGGCCCTCCTTCCAACTGTGACGGTAGGTCCGCTCAATCCATTGGCCGGGAGCTCCAACCAGTTCGATCCAAACATAACTAACCCGCGCTATAACCACTTCTCACTTGGTGTGCAACGAGAAGTCGCTGGCGGAACTGTAGTGGATCTCTCCTACGTCGGCGGACTCGGACGTCACATCTTCAACAATCTGGTGACCAACCCGTTCCTGCCCAATGCTGCAAAGACGGCCACTGGCTCGCGGTTGAATCCGGCCTTCGGTCCACGCACGATCCGGGCCAGCGAGGCTACCTCCAACTATCATGCGATGCAACTCGAGGTTCGCAATCACCTGATGCAAACGCTCGTGGGCGGCATCGAATTCCGCAGCGCCTATACGTGGTCGCGCAACATGGATGAAACCAGCGAAGTGTTTGTGACCAACAATCAAAACTCCTCGAATCCAGCCGTAAACCCCTTTATCTTCCCGAATGGCCTTCGCGCCGATTACGGTCCGTCGGATAACGACCGGCGTCACGTATGGCAGTCAACAGCCGTTTGGCAGGTGCGAGGTCCTAAGACCGGAATCCTGGGGCAGGCGTTCGGCGGATGGACCCTGGCTACCATCATCCCCGTCTCATCGGGACAGCCCTATACCGTTATCAACGGTACTGACCGCGATCTCGATGGTTCGCTCGCGGGCGACCGTCCCGACGTGGGCAACTGGAACGCGCCATTCAACTCCAGGGCAAAGATCAGCACTACCTGCAGCACTGGATTGATCAATCCGGATTCCGGCGCTTGCGTCACTGCAAACGACGTTCGCTGGGTTCAGGTTGCGGCCTACAATCCAAACAGCCCCCGCACCGGCCGTAGGAATTCGCTCTACACCGATGGCTCGGTCAACATGCATTTGAACATCCTGAAGAACTTCAAGATCACGGAGAGAGTCGGCCTGGAATATCGGGCTGAAATCTTCAATCTTCTCAACCACCAGAACTTCAACTTTGCTCCCTTCCTCAGCGGCGGAGCTTCCACCGTGATTGTTCGAGACGCAGCGAAGGGTAACTTCCTGAATTTCAACAATGGCGATAGCTCGGAGGATGTCTTCACGCTCACTCAACGCAACATGAGAATGGGACTCAAGGTGAGCTTCTAAGCGGTTTCGAGCGGAAGCAGCAGGGGCACGGATTCCGGATTCCATCCGTGCCCCTTTTACTTTCTCCACATATTTGCGCAGCGATTCGCTCCTTTTGGTTCGCGCCAGGGCATCAACTTTGGAGGTCGATGAGTGTAATGGCGATTTAACACCAACTACCGCACCAATCCCTAGTTTCCGAATTGCCGACGATACTGGAGTTGATGGCGACAAGTCCGTTTACCAGGACCTGGAGGTGGTTCCTGGATCGACGCTGTTGCCATACGGCTTTATTTAATGGAACGCAAGAGTGCCATCGGACCAATACGGTACTTCGATTGGCACGGTTCGCAGCGGCGGCAGCTCTTTGTTCAGTGGACTATCTGGTTTGTCAGGGTCCGGGAACCAGATAGATGTCGAAGAAATGGGTGAGTTCGGATCATCGGCGTTCAATTCAGCAGGATCTTTCATCGGCAAGAAGAACATCACG